>NZ_KI271654.1:73606-108738 GCF_000469445.2 Oscillibacter sp. KLE 1745
GGAGAGATCCTCGGAGGGGTGAGATTCCCGTAGGACGTTGCCAAACGCCGATCCGTATGTCGCCCATCAGCTCGAGAAGTAGTGTCGAATAGAGCTGAGTAACAAGAAATAGATTTTATAAGTGTCCGCCTTAGAGTATGGTTTCACAAGAGAAGCAGAAAGCTTCAGAGGTCGAGACACGATTCGCGGGCCGGGGCCTACGAACTGGCCCACAGTAAAAGCTTCCCGGCTATGCTCGTCGGAAGTCGGATTGTCGTTCCAAAGGATCGGCTGTTGGCCTGGGTAGACCGGAAAGTGTCTGAACGGATTTAAAACAGGAGATGAGAAAATGTCCAATCGGAAAAACCGTGGAGATGGCAGTATTCGAAAGCGTGCAGACGGTCGTTGGGAAGGTCGTTATACGGCAAGCCGGAACGAGGAAACCGGGAAACTCATTTACAAAAGTGTTCTGGCAAGGACACAAGCCGAGTGTAAGCGGTAGCTTCGGGAAGCGGTTTGGAATCAGGAACATGAAGCAGCGCCACTGACCGGTTTGGCTCAGGAAACGCAAGGAGCTTCTGCGCCACAGATGAATTGTCAAGAGTACACAATCGCACAGTGGCTTCAGACCTGGTACGATCTCTATGCGAAGCAAAATATTCGAGAAAGCCCCCGGTTACAATACAGTTATTTTATAAATCATCTGGTGATCCCGCAAATCGGTGAAATTCCGTTGAGTCAACTGACCGGACTGCGTCTCCAGATTCTTTATCAAGACCTTCGTACCAATGGGAGGGTACGGTCTCAGAAGCGGATGGGTCCCGGTCTGAGTCCTAAAACGGTCCGCAGTGTTCATATGCTTCTGCACGCCGCATTGGAACAGGCGGTTCGTGCCGGTATCATTGCTAAAAATCCGACGATGGAGTGCAAACCTCCAAAACTGGAGCAGAAGGAAATGAAGGTCAACCAGCCGCAGCAGATCGGGAACTATCTGCAGGCGGCAGCAGAGCGAAACGTGCTGCCGATGTTCTTCCTGGAACTGACCACCGGCCTGCGCCGCGGTGAGCTGCTGGCCCTGCTCTGGAGCGATCTGGACCCACAGAACCGAAGCATCTCTGTGACGAAATCTGTCAGCCGGCTGAATGGAGAACTGGTGGTGAGTCAGCCCAAGACCCAGCATTCCATCCGGACGCTTCTGATCCCACAGCAGGCTGTGGATCTGTTGGTACAAGAACACAGTCAGCATCCGAATAATCCATATCTGTTCCCTTCCCCAACAACTGGAACCATGTACAGCCCTGAGACCGTGGCACGAATCCACAAGAGAATCCTTCGGGATGCCGGACTGGAGGACTGCCGTTTTCATGATCTGCGGCATACTTTTGCCACCGTGGCCCTCCAGAACGGTGTGGACATCAAGACGCTCTCCGGTATGCTGGGCCACTATTCATCTGACTTCACGCTGGATACCTACACCCATGTGACGCGGAAAATGCAGGAGGAAGCGGCAGAGAAAATGGGACAGTTTATGGAGATGAAGCTGTGATGAAAGCACCTGAAATCGTCCATTTTTTCCAGCTCCGTCTAATAGAAAATGGGTCAAAAAATGGGTCAGAAAATGGGTCAGAAAATGGGTCAGGGAAAATGAAGCCTCTAAAAAAGCAGAAAAAATCCGCCGATTTCACCAGAAATCAGCGGATTTTTGGTCCGAGTGGCGGGATTTGAACCCACGGCCTCTTGGTCCCGAACCAAGCGCGCTACCAACTGCGCTACACCCGGATAGCTGCCTCTCTTCCAGGGCACCAAGGCCCCGCAAAGCAACTTAGTTTATTATACGGAATTTTTTGGCCGTTGTCAAGTGTGGAAGTTGTTTCGATCCCTATCTCTCAGGACTGCGGCCCCAAGGCCGGGGGCACGGTATACGTGCCCCCGGTTTGATTGCCTCATTGGTTCAATGCTTTTTTCAGTCTCTCTTCCTGCCCTTCCGGCCCAGAATCACGATGGCTGCTGCGCCAGCCAGAGAGGCCGCCAGCAGTGCCAGATACAGCGCCAGCTGGGCAGTGTCTCCCGTGGGAACAGAGTCATCCGGTTCATCAGGGTGCCCCGGTTCGTCCGGCATATCAGTATCCGGGCTTTCGTCCGGGTCAGGGGTCGGATGCGGATCTGGATCCGGCATGGGATCGGGACCCGGGTCTGGATCCGGCTTGGGGTCTGGATCTGGATCCGGGTCCGGCGGCGGGGTCGTGTCGTCATAATTGATGATCAGCACTTCCGCCGTGTCTCCGAACGGGACCGTCCCGGGGTTGTGCCCCTCGACGCGGGTCCCATAGCCGTCCACACGCGCCTCTGCCACTGTGTAGCCGACGCCGGAGGGCAGGCCCTTGGCTGTCTTGCTCTCCCCGTCTTTCAGGGTAAATGCTGCCACGCCGTCCTGGAACGTCATATCCCCGCAGATGCCGTTGATGGACTTGTCGTCAAGCGTGACGGTGAAGGAGAAGTCCCTCTGCCGGTCACCGCTGTACACTTGCTTTTTGACGGTCAGGTTCCCCTTTCCGTTGATGACGTTCCATCCGTCCACCCGGCTGCCGTAGCCATCCACCGGCTCCTCCTGCACAGTGTAGGTGTACGCCCGGCCACTGTCGTCGTAGGCGGGCCAGCTGCCGAAATCATAGGTCCAGCTGCCGTCGGCGTTCGGGGTGACTTCCCGCTCGGCAACTTTGGTGCCGTTCTGCAGGAGGCTCAGCGTGATGGAGTTCGGACGGTCGTCCGCTCCATCACCCACCCAGGTCTTCCGCCCCTGGATGGCAATTTCCGTCTCCTTGCCGCCCAGTGTGTTGGTCAGAGCCAGCGTACCGCTCCCTGTCACAGTGTACGACTCCAGGTGTTCTTCCTCCACCCAGTAGGTATAGGGATTACCGCTGCCGTCCGTATCCGGCAGATGCTCAAAGGTGTATGTCCAGACATCGGCGTTTCCGTCCTGGGCATTTTTCGCGGACAGCGTCACTTCGCCTGCTACTTCGCCCTGGGCTGCCGGATCCGTTCTGCGGTAGAGGGTCAGCTTCAGCGTCTCCGGGCGAAGGCCCTGCGCGTCACTGTCATCCCGCCAGGTTTTGGAGACCGGGATGTCCGTATAGCCCCTGTTGGTGATGGCAGTGGTGAACGCCACCGTAGTTTCCGTCGGTTCTCCATGATCGTAGATCACTTCCATGTCCTCGTCCGGGGTTCCCTGTTCAATGGCGTAATAATAGTATTTCTGGTTCTGGCTGTTTACTTTGTCCAGCTCTCCGAAAATATGGCGCCAGTTATTGGCCGCAGACAGCTCTGCGGTCATGCCGGCGACCTGCTCCACTCCATCCACGCCGGTCTTCCCGATCAGGTTCTTGTCCGTGGTCCGCCAGAGTTCCATTGTGATCGGATGTTTCTTGGCATCCGCGGTGTGCCATTTCTTTTCCACTGTCAGGGATGTCACAGCTTTATTGGTGAATTGGAATTCAGGGTAGGTCCCATCCACATCGGTCTTGTTCTCCTTTTTCGTATCTCCCACCTGGACGTAGCTGCCGCTGACCGCTTCGGTCACGCGGTATTCTGTCTCGGAGTCGGGGTCCGGCAGATAGCTGCCCGGCATTCGGGCTGGGAGGTTCTCCCAGACGGCTTTCCACTCTGCGTACTCGTAATAGGGTTTGTCCAGATCAGGATCCGCAGTTCCATCCAGCGTGACGGATACAGCCGTCAGGGTCTTCCACGTATACGCCGGGCCCTCTGCCGGATTCTCCAGCGGAACCGCATATTGCAGGTGCAGGGTGACCTGGGCGCCCTCCTCGCCGGCAGGCATCCACGTCTTGCCGGCAAAGACCTTGGTGGTCTGCATGTCGTTGGCCGCTGTGGTGAGGAAGCCGTCGTCAGACTGCCCGCCATAGGTGTAGGCCGCCGTGTACGCCTCGTTGTAGGAATCTCCGAGCAGGACATAGCTGTTCAAATCGACTGCTCCGTTCGTCATTTGATATCCTGGCTCAAGCTCCACGGCGCGATAGGTGTACTCCCCTTCCGCATTCTGTTTCGGCAGGCCGGAAATCGTCATCCCTACCGACGATTCAACCGTGCCCTCTGTATCCGTTCCGGTGAGGGTCACTACCAGATCCTGCTTTTGACCGTTTTCGCCGGTCACCTGGACGGCTTCCCATGCTGCCGCTTCCCAGCCGACAGATAGATCCGTGGTCCGCTGAATCAGGAAGCTGGTCTCCCAGGTCTTGCCGGCTTCGTCTGTATCCGGACGGGTGCCATAGACGTTGTTCCGGTCGTTCGTCCAAATCTTCTGCACCTGCAGCGAGGTCGTCGCCAGCTTGTTGGTGATGGTGGTCGAATTTCCGGATTCCGTGTAGGTGTCTTCAATTCCCGTGAAAAGGCCGCCGCTGTCTGCAACAGTGTATGCGAACTCTTCACCGCTGGTATCGACTGTAATCGTCACGGCTCCGCCTTGATAAGCGATTTCCGTCTCCACCACGCGATAGGACAATTCCACAATACCGCCGTCCCCTGCCGGCATGACACGAGGCAGGTGGGCGAACGAGCCGCTCCACGAGTCGTAGATATGACCTGTCACTGTCTGCGAGAAATCCATGTCCATCCCCGCATCCTGCAGCTTTTGAGTAATTTCTTTGCTAAACATGGCAAAGTAGTCTCCGGCTCTCTGCCAGTTTTCATCCCCAGTTTTGACATACAGCTCAAAGGTGACGGACATCTCGCCAAGGTCCATGTAATCGGCAGTGATGGGCTCACCATCGCTGCCCACCCACCGCTTGGTGAAGGGGGCTCTGGTCTCCAGAGAGTTTTTCAGCTCCTTCATGTGGATGGTGTCACCGTCTGCGGAGTCCTCACCCGCTGTCCCATTGCCGGTGAAGTAATATTGGTACTGCTCATACGACGCTTCCTTCAGATCGGAGTTCAGCTCTTCCTTCACGGTGTACACCCACCGGGCGCCGTTGGGGGCCCACTTTTCCAGCTCCGTCTGGGGCTGCGCGGCGGGAGGCGTCTCTTCGGAGGGAACCCGGGAATCGGGGTCTCCGATCTGATCCGGATCTTCCGCGGGATCTGTCGATGTGGCCGGACCGCTGCCGGTGCCGCCATGTTCCCCATCCGCTGGATCGCTTTGCAGGCTGGTGGCACTGAGGGTTTCCTCCTGTGCGACAGACTGACCGTCCCCGTCTTCCGCCGGGGACGCCGGATTCTGCTCATCTTCCTCCCCATCTGCGGGAGACTCCGGATTCTGCGTATCCTCCTCGTCCGTGGGAGGATCGGCGGACTGGTTTTCCTCCTCCGGGGGCATTTCTGTGGGCGGCGTTGTCTCCTCTCCCTGGCCGGGGCCCGGTTCGGCGGGCTCTTCCGCAGAGATGCCGGGCTCTTCCGCATCCGGATCGTCCGCACCCCAGATCTGATAAGTCCACTTTCCGGTTTCTGCATCCTGGGTCCACTTGACGGTGTAGTCCTCGCCCTCTGTCAGCTTCTCCTCGATGTATGGGTCGCCCTGCCCCTCCTGGGCAGCGGCGCGGCGGGTCACAGTGAGCCGGATGACGGGGACCAATGTACCATCTTTCCCCTCTTCATAGGGGGCATCCGGACGCAGACCGAAGGCGTCGTGAAAGTCCTCCCAGGCTTTTTGGCCCGTGAGGGTGATGAACTCTGTCTGCACAGCCTTCCGGCTGTTCAGGAACGTGGCGTCGGCCTCTTCCCGCTCTTCATGGGGCAGCAGACCGCCGACAGTATATCCGCCCCCTGTGACGTCTTGGGCCTCCAGGTCGCCCGGGCCGCACCAGGTATCGTAGCCGCCCAGGAAGCTCCTGTCCTCCTCCACATGATAGAGGTACAGCGAGCCGTTGGGCGCATACTGCTCCAGGCCTGTAAAGGAAAGAACCGTTTCAACAGTTGTGCTGTCTCCTCGCTGCTGGTAAGCCGCCTCGACCTCCTCCGAGGACCAGATGGCCGTCCGCACCAGCTCCTGCGCGGAGGGCTGGCCGTTGTTCTGGATGTAGACCCGGTACAGATGGAAGCGCACGGCGGGATAGGCGATGGGCAAGTCATCTCCGCCCAAAGGCAGTTCCAGGATTTTTTTCACCGACAGACTGCCAGTCGGGCTGTGGAACACGTTCTCCACCTGGAAGGTGTTGGAGATCTCCTGTATATCAAACAGATCCAGCGATTCCTGGGGTCCCTCCCCGGCACCGTCCAGGGGCAGCCCGTTGGCGCCGGTGATGCCTTCCTCCCGGAGAACATATTCGTACAGCTTGCCTTCCTCCGTGTATTTGGGCAGCCTTGGCTGGTCTTCAGATTCCGGCCGGACGGTTCCGGCTCCGTCATCGATGATATTTTTCCCCTCATAAAGGAGCCGGAACGTATAGTTCTTCAGGCCGGACCAGTCCTGAACAGTCAGGGTCGCGATGGGGGCTCCGCCAAAGTCAAACGCCTCCCCGCTGCCCTGCACCCGCCGGTACAGTGCGAAGGTGACGTTGGGCAGGTCCACCGCCGGATAGCCAGCGGGCAGGTTGGTCCACAGCTTCCGTCCCTCAATGGCGACCGGCTTATTCAGGCGGTTGACGAAGGTACCATTTGCGTTCAGGGCATATTTGGCGTAAGAACTGCTGGCATCCTGAGACACTGGTGGGTTGACGCCGTCCAGGTTCGTGGTCTGCGCTTCGTAAGGCGCCTCCATCCCCGGGTCAGCTTCGTCACGTGTGCCCAGACAAGTTTCACCCGTCCAGTACTCCGCAATGGCGTAGTCAAAGTCGGAGGCGTTTACACTGGTGCGCTCCACCGCGGAGTAAGTGATCTTGTAACCCCAGTCGTCATACTTGGGCAAGTTCTCCAGCTCGGCCCGCCAGAAATACTGCCGGTCCGCAGATCCGTTATCCCCGGAGGCGGTGCCGGACTCCTCACCCGCGGGATCGCCTGCTCCCTCGGACGGCGCCTCCGTCTCCGGCGGGAGCAGGCCCTCGTTTGTCCAGCGGTAGCTGGGATAGATCAGTTCGGTTTCGATCCCGTCCTCAGCAGCAGAGGTATGCACAGTCCGGTAAATGTCCAGATAGATGTCCGGACGACTGCCGGAGCCATACATATAGATGTCGTACCACTGCTTGTACCAGACAGCGTCCGTTACGCCGGTGCGTTTGTTGGTGAGGGTGATCTTCTGCTCGTCATTCTTGTTTTCACCGTCATTTACCGTATAGGATTCTTCCTTTACAGAGCTTGTGTATGTATTCCACAGGGCATAGACCTCCGGAGAAATGGTCCGCAGCTGATCCAGCGTGATCTCATTGCCGCCGTCCAGCCAGACCTCCTCCACGGTATAGCGCACCACTGTGCCGTTGGTGTCGTACTTGGGAAGGTTCCAGAAGTCAAGGGAGTTGGACTTCGTATCTGCCGTGAGAATCGGCTGAATAGAGGAAACCCGCCTTTCGCTTCTGTCTTGAATCTGTACATCCCCGCCGCCCAGGTTCACATAGCCAAATCCATCTTTCTGATAGATTTTAAATTGTCCTTCCGTATCATCGCTGGCGGCGATCTTCAGCTTCACGGCCAGAGTGAGGCCGGGGGTGTTCTCCAGGGCTGCCTGGAGTTCCCCCACGCCGTCTCCGCCGCCGTCCCGCCAGTCCTTGGTGACGGTCAGGTCCACATTGCCCAGCCGGCGGTTGGTGACGGTGCAGACCGTCTCACCCGCGATCTCCTCGCGGTCGTATGTAGCTTCATAGGCATGGTTTTTGCCGGGGACAGTGTCGCGGGTGATTCCGGGAGCGTTGATCTCTCCCTCGGTCGGGGCGCCTTCGGTTCCAAGAACCGCAATCGCTCCGATTTTGGTCTCCCGGATGTAGACCTGGTCCGGCGTAAGTTCTCCAATGCCGGCCCATGCGTACCAGATGGGATCTCCGTCCTCCTGGGATTCGCCCAGCGTGACGAAGGTAATCGCCTGATCTCCTTCTTTGCTGTACACCGTCACTTCCACTGGCTCCCGGTGGGCGGCGTCGCTGTCGTCCACCCAGTTCTTCTGGACCAGGATCCGATGGCTTCCTCCCGGGCCGTTGGTGACGATGGTCGTATAGTCTCCGGTGCTGCTGTCGATGGAGGTTTCATAGGTGGGGTTCCCGTTCTCCTCCAGGATCAGGTATTCATACCGGCGCCCCTCTTCGTCATACTCCGGGAGGTTCTGGAGCAGGGCTTTCCATGCCTCAGAAAACTGAATGGAAATTTCACCGTCGATCGCATCTATGAATGCGTTTTCCTTCGTGAAATCAACATTGACGGTCCCACCTGCATCCATTGTAAAGGTAAGAACCTTGCATGTTTCTGTCAGAGACTGTTCGCCGATGGTACGGTACAGGGCGAAGGTCACCTGCCCCTCTTGGACGCCGCTTTCCCACTTCTTTTCCACCGTATAATCTATCTGGTTGCTGACGGCATTGGTGATCTCGGTGGTGCTGCCGTTCTCCACATCGGTCACACGGTACTTTGCATCTCCCCGGCTGCCGCCGCCGGACAGGGTAAACGAGTTGTTGTCCAGAAGATTTGTTTCATTCTCGCCCTGGTAAACCGCCGACTCCATCCAGCGGTACTCCAGCTCCCGGCCCTGGTTGTCGTATTTGGGCGCGCTGGCGCTGACGGACAGGCCGCCCAGGTTCTCCGCCGTAAATTTTCCCGTTTCCTCCGTTCCCAGCGTTTCGGTGATCCCCGTGTCTTCCCAGGGGTCCTCACTGCCCACCGGCCGGGCCTGGAGCGTCAGCTCCACCCGGACATCCTCCAGCGCCGACTGGAAAGCCGCCGCTTTCCAGATCTTGGTCGCATTAACCGTCACCGTGCCGGAGAGCTTGTTGGAAAGGGTTCCCCCGTTGTAGAGGTATGTATTGTTCGTCTCCCGTGCAAAGTCTGCATCCTCGCTGGTCAGTTTTTTCAGCGTACCGGAATCCTCGTCCAGCGCCCAGATGATGTCCGTCACGCCGCCGTCTTCCCCCACCGCGCCGAATACCTGGGTGTAGTCCCCCGCATGCTCACCAGTGAGATACTCCCGGACCACATAGATATACTCGTAGCCCTCCGAGTCGTACTTGGGCAGCTCTGCAAACTGAATGTCCTGTTTCTCCTGCCCGTTGAGCGGGACCGTCAGAATGCTGCCCCCATCATCCCGGACGGGCGCGGCCGTTGTGTAGCTCTGCCCGGCTCGGTAACGCCACAGCTGGAGTTCACCTGCCGGGCGGTGATCCGGATCCGCCGCGTCCTCCCAGACTTTGGAGGCCTGATAATCCTTTACGCCCGTGAGCGTCAGGTACAGGCTGCCGCCGTCATAGAGCTTCCCCACCTCTGTGCCCACGTTGGGCGTGCTGGAGTTGTCGTAGGAGATCTGGAAGTAGTCGCCCTCGGGCAGGGCACCCGCCGCGATGCCGTCGGCGGCGTCCAGCCGGCCGTCGCCTTTTCCGTCTCCCTCCCTGGTCTCCTCTACCGAGTAGTTGATCCGGCTGCCGTCCAGGTTGTACTTCCACAGACCGCTGACGGTGACGGTGCCGCTGGTGGGGTTGTCCGGGTCTCCATCAGGGTCCTCTTCTATCTTCATCTGATCCTTCATCTCTGCCAGCAGCCGGCGGAGGGAGCTTGCCGTATAGTTGGTGTCCACCACGAAGTCAAAGCTGTTGTAAATGGCTTCTGCGATGCCTTCCGCGCCGCCCAGATTACCCCAGCGGAGCTGAACGCGGAAGTTGAATTCGTCCTCCAGCACATAGTACCAGCCGTAGTTGTCCCCGGCGGAGGGATATTCCGACACATTGCCGTTGTTGACCTCTACCGGGCTGTAGCCGTCAACCCCTTCGGACGGTCCCATGATCCACTCTACACGGGATTCTGTTGAGGTCTCCCCGCCGTAGCCATCGGATGTTGTGGTTTCGATCGCTTCCGGCAACACGCCGGCCGGGACGGAGACCGTATAGGTGTTGTTCCCGTTGTCAGCCACCGTCATTCTCGGCATAGCGGACAGGCCCACCCCGGAGAGCGTCGACTCCTCCCCGCCTTTCAGCTCAATCCATTCCCCGTTGTCGATCCGGAACCACAGCGACGGCTGATACGCATTCGCCCCGGGACGCACTCCGTCCTCATTGTTGTTATCCACCCAGTAGAGCGTGTTCTCTTCAAATGCCCCGGCGGCATACCAGCTTGTCACCGTCACCACCGTATCTGCGTAAATCACAGGCACCAGGGTCAGACACAGTACCAGTGCCAGCAGCCCGCTGACCAGCCGCCGGCCTCCCTTCTTCGGAAACTTTCCCTTTGGGAGCCGCCCCCGCTCCCGGACTCTCTTGCCTCGATACAGCATAACCCCTCACCTCATTGAAAAATTGTTCACACACATATCCAGTGCGTCCCTATCGTCCACGCCCCTGCTGCGTCGGCTGGGCAGGACTCAGCTGCCCTGCTCCCAGCCCACAGTCAGCTGCTCCTCTTCCAGCATCCGCTCGTGGGCCTGCTCGGCCAGTATCTGTACACTGTCCCGAATGCGTTCCTGCGTGACCTGATACAGCCTGCGCAGACAGCGGGGGTTGCTCTTGTCCCCATCCACCCGGGCATCCCTGCACAGAGTCCGGATCTCTCCGCTCACCTGGGTCCTCCGCATGGGGCGGCCGCTTCGGGTGACGAATACCGGCCCCGCAGTGATCCCCACCCGCCGGAGATAGACTGCCAACTCCTTCTGCAGACAGGCAGGAATCAGGACGTACTGCGCTCTGCCGTCACAGGCGGTCAGAACACGTCCCTCCTCCACCGCCCGGACCGTCACCCGGTTCAGCTCACTTACGCGGATCCCTGTCAGGGCAAAGACCTTCACCATCAGATACGTACGCTCCCGGCCCAGATTCCGGGCTGTGGCCAGCAGGCGCAGATACTCAGTCCGGCTCAACTCCGGCTGGATCTCCTCTTCGGTGTCCAGCTGGCCGATCAGCTGCAGATCCCGCCGCCCCAGATAGGCCAGCAGCCCATTGGCGGCGGACACATGGGTGTTGGCTGTACCGGGCGAGTAGCCTTCCCGCAGCAAGGCGGCGCGCCAGAGCTCCAGTGTGTCTGCAGCCACCCGCTTGTCCTCCGGAAGAAAGTGGTAAAACGCCTCCAGCTTGGGGCGGTAGACCTGGATCGTCTCCCGCCGGCGGCCCCGGGCCGCCAAGCTGTCCAGATACCGGCAGACTTCTTCCCAGGTAACTGTCAGCTCCGCCGGCGCCGCGGTCCTGTCCTGTAGTGCCGTTTCCATCGCCTCACGCATTGGGCATTCTCTCCTCTCCAAAGCCGCTTTCACTGTCTGAATGCTTTCCAAATATCTCCTCCGTATCCATCTCTTTCCGATTTACAACAGAACAATGATTCTGTTGTAAACCTGTCATCGGCTGGAAATACGGTGCCAGAGCACGAAGAGTCGGTTTTGGCCGAAACGGCTCCTTTCCCTTTTGGGCCGCAAAATTGGAATCCTCAAAAAATCCAAACCGCAAAAAAGGACATTGCTTTTGTGGTTTTTTTGTTTTATACTAACTATATTCCAATGTATGTAGTGGAGAGAGCTTTGTCGATTTACAACAGAATCATTGTTTTGTTGTTAAACGATCAGCCGCATTTTTTCCAGAATCTGTTCATGGGCCCTGGCGCTCACTGCCACATAAATCCGGGTTGTCTCAATGGAGGAATGGCCCAGAAGGTCCGCCAGATGCGCCAGATCCTTCTCCTGTTCATAAAAGCACTTGGCGAACAGGTGCCGCAGATTGTGCGGGAATACCTTTTCCGGCATCACGCCGGCCTCCCGGCAGAGGGTTTTCATTTCATGCCAGATGTTGCTGCGGTCCAGGGGCCGCCCGGTGCGGGTGCGGAACAGGGGCCCCTCCTGGATATCCTGCGCCCTGGCATACCGCCGCAGGCGTTCCGCCAGTTCCTGCGGCAGCAGGACGGTCCGGCACTTTCCCTTCAGCCGGATCTCCGTCCGGCCAGCACGCAGGGCCTCCGCCGTGATGAAGCGCAGTTCGCTCACCCGGATACCGGTGGCGCAGATCGTTAGCATCGCGTGGTACAGCCGCTGGTTCTTGCGCCCCTTGGCAATGGAGAGCAGCCGGCGGTACTCCGACTCCGTCAGGTCCCGCTGCTCCTCCCGAAACGCCCGCCGCTGAACCTTCAGCAACTTCACCTCGCAGCGCTCCGCTCCGCAGAACCGCAGATACGCGTTCACAGCAGAGAGCTTGTTGTTGACCGTCAGAGCCCTGTACTGCTGCTGCAGGCGCTCCCGGTATGCCAGAACACCCGCCTTGGTCACCGGGGCGCCGCACAGAGCCAGTCGCAGCTGTTCCGCCTCCTGCACGTATTTTTCCACTGTGGCACGGGCCTTCTCGTTTTCCACCAGAAATTCCCGGAACGCGGAGATAGACTGTCCTGTGAGCGTGATTTCTTCCATCTTGACTCCTCCCAAATCCGCCCGCACAGACGCGGGTATTTTTTGTAAGCATACCCAAAATGGCGTCGGATATGTTCCGCCTATGGAGATGCTTTCCAAAAAAGTTCCGAATTGCGCAAAAAGGCAGCCCGCGGAGAATCCCTCCGCGGGCTGCCTTACAGTATGCTGTTGTTTTTTATCGGCCTCCCCAGACCCGGTAGAGCTCGCTTCCCCGTTCCCGCAGGCGCTCGTTCAGCCAGGAGCGCAGGGATGCCATGCCCTCCTCTGTCCAGGGGAAGGTCTCCGTCTCAATGTGCTGGGCCTTTTCAAAGCAGATGTTCTCATAGACCCAGGCCTGGACGGTGCCATCGTTCACCTTTCCCGTCCGCTGGAAGCGGTAGCGGAAGGTGCCGAGGGAGCCGGGAAAAATCTCCGACTTCTTCAGAAAGTTCAGGGTCAAAAATGCGAATGGATCTTCCATCGGGCAGTTTCTCTCCTCCATCAGGCCGCCTCCGTCTCCCGGCGGCAGACCTTGATCCCCGCAATGGTCAGCGCGAACACGAACCAGAAAATGCACATCACCCGGGGATAGTTCCACAGGTAATCCGCCAGACCGCACACCATGGCGCCGCACAGAGCCGCCGCTCCGGCACAGGTGATGGTGCGGGCGGCAGAGGGGGCGCAGTGCCGGACCGTGCGGGCCGCCTTTTTGATGTTCCACAGCATGGAGCCCACAAAGCCCAGGAACCCCAGCAGTCCCGCCTCGATCCATACCTGCAGGTAGAAGTTGTGGGCGTGAACGAAGGGCGCTTCTGCGTGGTAGAGGTTGAAGTCGCTGATGTAGTCCTGCACGGCGGCGGTGCCCAGACCCGCGCCGGAGACGGGAGACGTCCGGATGACCTCCAGTGCCGCCTGATACAAGGGGATGCGGCTGGCAGTGGAGGTATCCGCCGGATTGAAGATCGTCAGGACCCGGTGCCAGATGGTGTCCGGCAGGAAAGGGACCATCACCACGCACAGCACCGCGAAGGCGGGGATCAGCTTGGGCTTCCACAAAAACACCAGCACCACCATGGCACAGGCCATGCCAACCCAGCTGGCCCGGGAGTAGGTCATGCCCAGAGCCAGCACACCCACGGCAAACACGCCGCAGGCCGTCACGCGGGAGATGCCCCGCTTGGAGCAGAGGATCAGCGCCAGTACCAGGGGCAGCAGGAGGATCAGCACCTCTGCAAAGGTGTTGGGGTTGTCGAAATAGGACTCCACCCGGCCGGGCATACCGGCGTTGACCTCCAGGTCCACATAGGACTCGTTGACCTCCACGCCCTGGATCCGTTGGTACACACCGTACAGCGAGGACACCAGCACACAGACCCCACCGCCGGCGGCCAGCCGCTTCAAATCCTCTGTGCCCCGGACAGCACTGACCGTCACCAGCACGCACAGCGCTGCGGAGATATGGTAGAGCAGGAAGCGGAAGGAGGCGGAGGGCTCATAGGAGAACAGCACCGCCAGGAACATGGCTCCGAACAGCACCACCGGATAGAACCCGATGTGCTTCACGTCCAGCCGGAAGTCCCGCCGGGACATGGCCCCGGCATAGAACAGCACCAGCAGGGCGGCAAAGCCCAGCATACTATATGCGTTGTTCCAATGCGAGAAGGGAATCACCCACAATAGCATGATGAGCCAGGATTGGGCGACGGCGGTCTCATGTCCCATCTCAAAGGCCAGACGGGAGAAAACGCTGTCATCAAACGTAGCCCGCAGGGCAAGGTACAGCTTGTGGAGCAGCCAGGCAGGCAGGTTGATGAGGCCCGTCAGCAGCCGGCAGAGGATGCTCTCCTCCCAGGCCCGGGCCGCAACGCCCTCCCGGCACAAGACCCGGAGAACACGGCTCTCGTCGATCTGGCGGTTGCACCAGGCGCCCATGCGCACCAGGCAGCGGTGGACGGCGCTGTCATAGTAGACGGTGCACAGCACCGCCCAGAGGTGATACAGATAGCTTTCGCGGAGAATGCTCATGCAGGGAAACCTCGTTTCTTCAGATGCGGTTTTTGATCCGGTACAGCTGGGAGAGCAGCCAGAAGCGGCCCCCCCGCACCAGCTTTGCTGCCAGCTGCTTGTTGCGGCTCATGCCGGCGGGCGACAGAGTCCGGATGGCGTGGGCCATATCCGGCCGCGCGCACAGGGCCTGGATGGTCTCCTGCCGCTGCCGGAGGGTCTTGGGATTGCCCGGGGCGTACTCGTTGCCGATGGCGATCAACAGCCCGGCCCAGTTGGAGTTCTCCCGCCACTGGGGGCGGCCGGGCGTCAGGCCGTACCGGGCGGCCAAGTCCTCCTTCCGCTCCATGAAGCGGCCGAAGACCTGCTGGAAGTCCTTCATATACTTGTGGGTGGCGGAGGCCGGATTCTGGAGATAGCGGTACAGGGGCGTCTCCGTCACCGCCAGGCGCCGGGCGTTGCAGAAATACTCCATCAGGAACAGCTCGTCTTCCAGATAGGCGCCCTCATAGCGGAGATGGAGTCTGTCAAAAATCTCTGCGGAGAACAGATAGCGCCAGATGAATCCATTGAACACCGGCTGGGCCAGCCGGTCCCCCAGCAGGGGATTGACGATTTTCTCCCGGATAGCGTCGGCGTCGTAGATCCCGGCGGGCAGCACCGGCTCCGGCGTCTCGCTGCCATCAGGCCACAGGTTCAGGTGCGCACAGGCGGCGGTATCCGCCCCGGCCCGCTCCCGCAGGTTCCACAGCGTCTCCAGGCACTGGGGCTCGTACTGATCGTCGGAGTCCAGAAAGGCGATATAGGTCCCCCGGACATGGTCAAGGCCCACATTCCGGGTCTCGCTGACGCCGCTGTTGCGCTCCTTGTGGAACACCCGGATGCGGTCATCCTCCCGGGCCAGCTCATCGCAGAGAGCCGGGGAGCCGTCGGTGCAGCCGTCATCCACCAGCAGCAGCTCCCAGTCGGAAAAGGTCTGCCGCCGCACGCTCTCCACGCAGTCTCTGAGAAATTTCTCCGCCTGATAGACAGGCACAATGACGGAAATGCTGGGCATAGACAGCCTCCTTGCGCCCTCCGGCGCCTCTCTTCAGTCTGCGGCGCGGAAACTCCGGCGCCCTCCCCCCAGAATCTGGGGCTCTTACACGGAGCTATTGTACCCGATTTCCCTGGGAAGGTCAACGTCTTTTCCCGGAAAAGCCGGGCATACTAGGAGCGAGGTGATCCAATATGAACGATATCGAGCTGCTCCAATACGTCCATGAGACGGCGGAGATGGGCATTGAGGGGCTAAACAGCCTGGACGGGCAGGTCCGGGATGACAGCCTGCGGCGGGTTCTGAGCCAGCAGGGCGCCGAGTACCGCCAGATCGCGGATCAGGCGGAGCGCCTGCTCCGGTCTCTGGGAGAGGAGCCCAGGGACCCAGGCCTTCTGGCCAAGGTGTCCGCAGAGGTCATGTCCACTTTCAAAACGCTGGCAGACCCCTCTGCATCCAACATCGCGGAGATGGTCATTCAGGGAAACACCATGGGGGCCACCAAAAGTACCCGGCATCTGGGGGACTACGCCGGTGGAAACCGTGAGATCCGAAATCTCGCGGAGCGGCTGCTGCACACCGAGGAAGCCAACGCCGCCCAGATGAAGCAGTTCCTGTAACACACCCGGCGCAAAGCAGAGGAGGAGCCTCCCACGGGAGGCTCCTCCTCTGTTCAAAGGACCGGCAGCAGATCTTCCCCATTCAGAAAACGCTCCTCCGCCTCCTGGATAGGGATCTGCCGCTGATTCAGTCTGCGCACCAGCTGCTCTACCTCTGCCTGTTCCCTTCCCGGCAGCAGGACCACCAGATGTCGCTCCGGTTCCCAGGATTCGCCGCTGAATCCGAATCGCCGGGGGTGCCGGGTCTCCAGAACCTGATAGCGCACCTGCGGCCGCACCGCCTTGCGCCGGCGCCAGACCGACAAGGCCAGCACCCGGACCAGATCCTTCGGCGTGGGCTTTTCCCGCAGCACGCGTTGAAAGAGCTTCTGCAGCTCCGCCCGGTCTCCGCAGTCCCAGATGTCCTCCTCCGCCCGGGAGAGGGCCTTTGCCAGGGTGTCCTTTTCCTTTTCACTGTATCTCTGCGCCTCCGGATACAGCGTCTCCATGGAGAAGGTGCCCGGCATACGGGGGATGGCAGCCTTGACCAGGCAGCACAGGTCGTAATAGCAGTCCCGGCTCAGTTTCCCACTGATTTTTTCCACTGTCCGCAGGATATCTTCATCCATCCGAAACCGTCTCCTCTCCTCTTCAATTCATACATAGCATATCAAAAATCGCAGGTTTTTGAAATAGATTCGACACATTCGGACTCTTTTAGACAAATTGCGGCACCCCGGACTTGACAATCCGGAGGAAATGTGCTCTTCTACCCGTATCAGAGACAGGGAGGCGTAGGCATGGATATTCGCAGAATCGAGTCGGGCAAGCGGGACTTTCTCCCCCTCCTGCTGCTGGGAGACGAACAGGAGGACATGATCGACCGCTATCTGGACCGCGGAACGCTGTTGGCGCTGTACGACGGCGGACTTCGCGCCGTGTGCGTGGTGACCAAGGAGGCGCCGGGCGTGTTCGAGATCAAGAATCTGGCCGTGGAGCCGGCCTTTCAGCGCCAGGGCTACGGCCGGGCCATGGTTCGGCATGTGGCCGGCGCCTGCCGGACCGCCGGAGGGACACGCCTCCTGGTGGGCACCGGGGACAGTCCCCTCACCCTCCCCTTCTACCGGGCCTGCGGGTTCCGGGAAAGCCACCGGGTCCCCAATTTCTTCCTTCAATTTTACGACCACCCCATATACGAAGGGGGGCGGCTTTTGTCGGACATGGTATATTTGTCCATGGAGCTTTGAGCGGAAAAGGCGGCGCTGCTGAAAATCAGCGGCGCCGCCTGTATCATACCGTTTGATTCAGTTTTGAAAAAGGCTTCACGCCTCTGCGGCGGCCTTCAGAGCCTCCGTGCGGTCAGTTTTCTCCCAGGTCACGCCCAGGTCCTCCCGGCCCATGTGGCCGTAGGCCGCCAGCTTGCGGTAGATGGGCTTGCGCAGGTCCAGGTCCCGGATGATGGCCGTGGGCCGCAGGTCAAACACCTTGCGGACGGCAGTCTCCAGCCTGTCGTCTCCCACCGTACCGGTGCCGAAAGTGTCCACCAGCACACTCACCGGCTGGGCCACGCCGATGGCGTAGGCCAACTGCACCTGGCAGCGGCGGGCAAGGCCCGCGGCCACGATGTTCTTGGCCACGTACCGGGCGGCGTAGGCCGCGGAGCGGTCCACCTTGGTGGGATCCTTGCCGGAAAAGCAGCCGCCGCCGTGGGGGGCGCTGCCGCCGTAGGTATCCACGATGATCTTCCGGCCGGTGAGGCCGGAATCCGCCGCCGGGCCGCCCTTGACGAAACGGCCGGTAGGGTTCACGTAATACTTTGTGTTCTCGTCCAGCATGTCCGCGGGGATCACGGCCTTGGCCACCTGCTCGATCATGTCCTTCCGGATCTGCTCCAGGGAGACATCGGGGTCGTGCTGGGTGGAGATGACCACTGTATCCACCCGGACAGGGCGGTTGTGCTCGTCATACTCCACGGTGACCTGACTCTTGCCGTCGGGCCGCATATAGGGCACCTGGCCGCTCTTGCGGACCTCCGCCATGCGCTTGCACAGCTTCTGTGCCAGGGACAGGGGCAGGGGCATCAGTTCCGGCGTCTCGTCGCAGGCGTAGCCGAACATCATGCCCTGGTCACCGGCGCCGTTGCTCAGCTCGCTGTCGGTGCCCTCCTTGTTCTCCAAGGATTTGTCCACGCCCATGGCGATGTCGGCGGACTGCTCGTCGATGGAGGTAACCACGGCACAGGTGTCGCAGTCAAAGCCGTACTTGCCCCGGTCATAGCCAATGTCCCGGACCACCTCCCGGGCGATGTGGGCGATGTCCACATAGCAGCTGGTGGTGATCTCGCCCATCACGTGGATCAATCCGGTGCAGGCCGTGGTCTCGCAGGCCACGCGGCCGTTGGGGTCCTGCTCCAGAATGGCGTCCAGGACGGCGTCGGAGATCTGGTCGCAGACCTTGTCGGGGTGGCCCTCCGTTACGGACTCGGAGGTGAAGAGATAGTGTCTTGCCATAGTACAGGTTCCTTTCTGAGCACTGACCTCATCAAGGGGCGAAAAAAATGTGCGTTTCGACGGCGAAACACACAAACGGATTTGGTTGCTTGCTCCTCATCTGTCGATCACCGCCGGATTTGGCACCTTGTCATAAGCAGGTTGCCGTGGGTTCATCGGGCCGTTCCCTCCGCCACTCTTGATAAGGGTAATAAAATTGTCCCTATTATCTTATCAGGTTTTTCCCGTTTGTCAATACGGTTTTTCCGGTTTTGCGGAGAAATCCGTCGCCCCGTCGGAAAACTGCGCAGATGTTCCGCCTGTTCAAAAATTATACATGACTTTTTTCCTCTGATCGGGTATAATGGATATCGCTTGTATATTTGAAATGTTCTGGAGGGCTTCACCGTGAGAAAACTCTGCGACAGCGTGGACCGCTTTTGCCTGCAGCATCCCCGCTTCGGCATTCCGAACCTGATGAAGTTTCTGGTGGGGATCATGGCCGTGGTATTTGTGCTAGACCTGTTCTCCAATGGCTATGCCAGCTATATGCTGTACTTCAACGCAGAGCTCGTTCTGCAGGGAGAGCTGTGGCGGCTGGTCACCTGGATGTTCCTGCCCACCAACGGCTCTCTGTTCTGGATCTTCATCAGCCTGTCCTTCTACTACTTCATCGGCACCTCCATTGAGGAGTACTGGGGCACCGCCAAGTTCACCCTGTTCTATCTGGCCTGCGCCGTGCTGATGGTGGTATTCGGCATGATCAGCATACTGTGGTCCCCGCTTCCCGTTGTCAGCAGCGGCAATCTCAACCAGATCCTGTTCCTGGCCTTTGCTACCCTGTACCCTGACGCGCTGATCCGCGTCTATCTGATTCTGCCAGTCAAGGCCAAGTGGCTGGCGGCGTTGTATGTGCTGCTGACCCTGTATGACCTGCTCCGTTCCGGCATGTGGGCGGCGCTGTTCACACTGCCCCAGCTGCTGGCCGTCTGGCTGGTGTATCTGGTGTTCTTCTGGGACAGGATCGGGGACCTTCTGCGGGAGTTCGGCTTTGCCGTCCGCCATCAGAACTCCCACCAGACCATCCAGTTCAAGTCCGCAGTGAAGCAGCAGCGGAAGAAGGCCCAGCAGCAGGGCTACCGCCACAAGTGCGAGGTCTGCGGCCGCACAGATACGGACTTTCCGGACCTGCAGTTCCGCTATTGTTCCAAGTGCGCGGGCTACCACTGCTTCTGTGAGGACCACATCTTCAACCACACACATTTTACGCAGTGAGCGTTTCCGCGGTCTCCGCCCATCGGGGCGGGGACCGCTTTTTTGACACGGCCCCTGAGATTTCTCTTCCTTCCGGCCCACAAATGCGATATACTGAAAAAAACGACACCAGAGGAAAAGGGAGACGATACCCATGGAACGACAACTGGGAAAGCCCCTGCATATTCAGGCGGCGGAGGCCTTTGAATCGCCCGCGTTTCTTCAGAAGCTGGGAATGGCCCGCGCCGACGCGGAGCGTATCTTCGGCGGCGCCGACTGGCACCAGCTGCTTCGGGATCTGGTGCCCATCCGGGGCCGGATCTCCTGCGCCGACGCCCTGGCGGCCTTCCGCCCCCTGCTGGACCAGGTGGCGCCGGATCCCGCTGAGGGATGGCTGTCCTACGCCTACCAGGTGGCCCGGGCGCTGTTGTATCCGGCGTCGGACCCCGGACATACCTCCGCCCAGTGGGATGGAGCGCTGTGCTTTCTACAGCTGCTCCAGGTCCTGTTTGACGCGGAGCGGACCTGCCTGCCCTTTGACTTCTGGCTGGACTTTGAATTCTGCACGGAGGAGGAACTCTCCCACAGCGGTGTGGCGGAGGAGTACCGCCGCTTCTGCTACCGGTTCCGGGAGGAATACATCTATGAGATGCTCCGCCTGAGCCGGGAGGTCACATCCTTCCGCACCCTGGAGCACATCGCCGGCGTCCACTATGTGTCCATGCGGGTGGCCCGGGCCTTCTGCGCCTCCGGCGGACTCATCGACCTGGGGCTGATCTCCGGAGCCGCCCTGGGCCACGACCTGGGCAAATTCGGCTGCAAGCCCGGGGAACGGGTGCCCTACCTGCACTATTACTACACCGACCAGTGGTTCACCCGCCGGGGACTGACGGCCCTCGGCCACATCGCGGCCAACCACTCCGTCTGGGATTTGGAGATCGAGAACCTGTCCTCGGAGTCCCTGACGCTGGTGTACGCGGACTTCCGGGTGAAGCAGACCTATGGGGAGGACCGCCGGGAGATCCCCTGCCTCTACTCCCTGCAGGAGGCCTTTGACGTCATCCTCAGCAAGCTGGACAATGTGGACGATGCCAAGCGCCTGCGCTACCGCTATGTCTACGCCAAGCTGCGGGACTTTGAGGACTATCTCATCTCCTTTGGGGTGGACACCACCCTCCGCACCGCCGACGGCCCCGCCCGCCCGGCCAAAAATGCTGCCCTGCTGAACACGGACGAGGTGGTGACCGCTCTGCGGCGTACCGCCGTGGACCACAATATCCGCCTGATGCACCGGCTGGGCCATGAGCAGCTCTTCGGCAACACTCTGGAGGCCGCCCGGGGCGAAAAGAACCCCGCCCGGCTCCAGGCATACGTCTCCATTTTTGAGGAGTATTTCACCTACTGGAACGCCTCCCAGAAGCAGCAGACCCTGGACTTTCTGTACGAGCTGCTGCTGATCCCGGACGGAGACATCCGCCGCCGGGCCGCCGCCCTCATCGGACGCATCCTGGCCGCCTTCCGCCTGGGCTATCAGAAGGAGCCCCCGGCCGACGCCCCGCCGGACCCGGAGGAAGACCTGCCCTTCCAGCTGTGGGCGGAGTACCTGGAAAAGCTCATCGACCCGGACCGGCGGCTGACGCCCCGGCAGATCAGCATGATCCGCTATCAGGCCAAGACCGCGGCGGACGCGCTGCTGATGAACTGCTCCGACGCCGACGCCCCCCGCTTTGCCGGGGAGCTGTTCCGCCACTACCGCCGCCCGGAACTGGTGGACGCCGATGCGGCCTTTGCCCTGCTGGACACGGTGCTGAGCCTGCCGCTGGACCGGGTATCCGCCGAGGATCTGCACGTGCTGACCGGCTTTTCCGTCTGGTGGCTGGAACGGGGCGGCCTGCCCCAGAAGGCCGCCGCCCTGCGGCTGTTCCACCACCTGCTGACGGCCCTGGACCCCAATGGCCGGGACGCCGCGGCCATCACTGCCGCCGTGGAGGCAGCGGATTGCCGGGGAAGCACGCCGCTGCTGTTTCTCCAGGCCCGCCTGGGAGAGCGGCTGGGCCTGGATGTCTCCATCCAGCGGTCCCTGTTGGACCGGCAGGACGTCGTGAGCAATGTGTTTCTGGACAACCTGAAGACTGCGACCCACTGGGTTCTGAAGGCCGTGGGCGTGGAGTACCTGCTGGGTCAGGTGGAACAGGGAGACCGCGCCAACGTGCTCCACATCGCCACCCACTTCTCCAACCTGATGAAGGTCAGTGAGAATATCGTGGTCCGCCGGCTGGCGGGCGCTTCCCTGCTGGCCATTGCTCCGGCCCTGACGCCGGACCGCCGGAACGAGGTGGCCGTGGAGCTTTCCAAGGTGCTGGAGACCGGGCAGACGGAGATCTCCCAGTACATCCCCCAGTACCTGGGCCAGTTTGCCCTGTGGCTGACGCCCAGGGAACTGGACGAGATCGTGGATCAGATGCAGATCCTCCTCTCCTCCGCCAACACCGTGGTGGTGGCCGCCGCCCTGGCCACTGTGGGCGCCATGCTGGAGCATTATGCCGTATACGCCCAGCGGTTCCGCGAGTCCCGGGAGGTACTGGAACGCCGCTGGCGGCGGCTGGCAGGCCTGCTGTTGAAGGGCCTGGCCTCTTATCGTCAGAGCGTACGGCAGGAGGCGCTGCAGATCCTGGGCGAGCGGATCTTCGCCTCACAGACCCTCTCCTACGAGGGGAAGGCTGCCCTCTTCACCCTGATGGCCAAGAAGATCCTCTTCCTGCTGGGAGAGCAGCCGGAACAGGAGCTGAGCTTCTTCTACACCGCCGCCGCCCTCTCCCACATCTACCGCTTCATCGTCTCCTATCAGATTGAAAGCGGAGACTTCCCCTTCTACATGCCGGCAAGGGCCGCCTTCTTTCCCGGCACCTTCGACCCCTTCTCCCTGAGCCACAAGGGCATCGTCCAGGAGATCCGGGATCTGGGGATGGAGGTGTATCTGGCCATCGACGAGTTCTCCTGGTCCAAGAAGGCGCAGCCCTCCCTGGTGCGGAGGCAGATCGTCAGCATGTCCGTGGCGGACGAGTTCGACGTGTACCTCTTCCCCCACGACATCCCAGTGAACCTGGCCACGCCGGAGGACCTGGACCGGCTGCGGGAGGTCTTTTCCGGCCGGGAGCTGTACCTGGCGGTGGGCTCGGACGTGGTAGCCAACGCCTCCTCCTACAAGGCGGCACCGGTGCCGGGGTCCGTCCACTCCATGAACCACATCGTCTTCCGCCGCTCCAGCGACGCGGAGGGACGGGAGATCGACGCAGATCTGGGCTGCATCTCCGGCCGCATCATCCAGCTGCAGCTGCCCACCCATCTGGAAGACATCAGCTCCACCCGCATCCGGGAGAACATCGACCTGGGACGGGACATCTCCACCCTCATTGACCCGGTGGTACAGGACTTCATCTACCGCAACAGCCTCTATCTCCGGGAGCCCCAGTACAAGCGGATCCTCCGGGCGGGGGATCTGGAGTTCTCCCACATCTCCCAGCCGGACCGGCACCTGTGGGAGGAGTTGACGGAGGTACCGCTTCAGGGGCGGGAGCAGCCGCCGGAGATCGACCCCAGGGACGGCCTCTGCATCCTGCGGGACGCGGGATCCCGCCCCCGGGTGCTGGGTTTTCTGACCCTGCGGACCGTGAACTCCGGCGGGCTGTATGAGGCCCTGGGGGACACGGAGCTGGCGGACTATGTCCGCAAGCACACGGCGGGGCGGGTTCAGCTGCTCACCGGACTTTACACCGCCCGCGGCTCCAGCGGCAGCTATGATGTGGGCCAGCTGCTGATGACAGAGGCCCTCTCCCGCTCCCTGGGAGCGGACTGCAGCTATGCCGTGTGGCACGCCACTGCGTCGGAGGAGACGCTGGACCTGCTGGAGAGGCAAGGCTTTGTCCCGGCGGAGCTGCCCAGCGCAAAGCCCCTGCTGCTGGTGGATATGCGCTCTCCCTCCGTACTGCTGCAGAACATCCCCACCACGCTGAAGGAGCCTTTCTCCTCCGACCGTACCGTGCTGGCGGCGGTCCGCGCCGCCCACTGCCGGATGCAGCGGGCTCTCACCGGCCTGTATCCGGGTTCTCTGATCCTGTCCCTGAACGCGGAGGTCATTTACCACCGTCTGGTGCGGAAGATCGTGGACCTGAACGGCGTCCCGGCGGAGCCCACAGTGCCCCGGGTACTGGGTCCCAAGATGTGCGTACCCTTCGGCAAGATCCTGCGGGGCAATGCTATCCCCAACACCGTCACCAAGACCATCCACACCGACAAGGTCTTTGCCAGGGACCTCACCTCCTTCGACATTGAGAACTTCCCCGGCTACGCGCCGCTGGAGAGCCAGATCCGCACCATCCACTCCTTCCGCCGGCCGGTGATCCTGGTGGACGACCTGCTCCACTCCGGCAACCGGATCCGGGCGCTGGATCCCCTCTTCCGGCAGGAGGGTGTGGTCATCGACCGGGTGCTGGTGGGCCTGCTGTCCGGCCGCGGACGGGATCTGATGGCCGCCAAGGGCCGCAGTGTGGACAGCGTCTATTTCATTCCGAATATGCGTTCTTGGTTCGTGGAGTCCACCATGTACCCCTTCATCGGCGGCGACACTGTGGGGCATGAGGAGCCCTCCGTCCCCGGCCTGACCCCAGCGGTGAACCTGATCCTGCCCTACGCCTTCCCCCGCTTCTACCGGGAGTGCGGACGGGAGGCGGTGTTCCGTTTCTCCTGTGCCTGCCTGGAGAACGCCCGGGACATCCTGCTGGCCCTGGAGACCACCTTCCGGGAGCGGTACGCCCGCAACCTCACCCTCTCCCGCCTCAGTGAGGCGGTGATCCTGCCCCTCTCCCCGGACAAGGGCAGCTGTATGCACTATGACCCCAGTCTTCCTGCCTCCGTATTTCTGCAGAACGACCTGGAGATGCTGTTGCGGATGCGGAACGTCCTCCAATCCTGACCGCGGGCCTGGCGCGCCATCCAGGCGAAAGGAGCCCTTATGTATTACTACCGCCACGGGGAGGTCATCTTCGCCTCTCTGCTGCCGGACCTCCCCCTGGAGCCGGCGAAGCGTCCCTCCGCAGGGACGCCCAGCCTCTTCCTCATCGACCGGGACCCGATTCGCAGCCGGTCCTCCTTCTGCGTCTCAGACCCCCGGCAGCTCACTGCGGAGACGGAGGATGTGACCTGGCTGGACCCCTCCCGGATGGGCGTTCCGGTCCCCTCCCTGCCCAAACGCCTCCAGCACACCATCGACGCCCGGCTGCTGCGGGCGGTTAACATCCGCCACCCCCGCTGGGCTGACTTTACCAAGGCGCCCGCCATGCATCTGCCAAGCCGCCTGCGGGTGAATCTGCTGGCGGTAGGGGATGTGGGCAGCACCCTTTTGACGGCGCTGAAGCTCCTGGGGGGCGACTGTATTGAGAGCATCGGTATCTGCGACCTGAATCAGAAGACTGTGGCCCGCTGGGTCACGGAGATGGAGCAGGTATCCTGGCCTTGGGACTACGACGCCCTTCCGGCAGTGGAGCCGGTAGCGGCCGGGGACTTGTTCCGCTGTGATGTGTTCCTCTTCGCCGCCACTCGCGGCGTTCCTCCGGTGGGAGGCGGTGTCCGGGACGTGCGGATGGCCCAGTTCGGCGCCAACCGGCCGCTGGTGGAGGACTACGCCCGGCAGGCCCGGCAGGCGGGATTCCGGGGACTCTTTATTGTACTCTCCGACCCGGTGGATCCCCTGTGCAAGGCGGCGTATCTGGCCTCCAACCAGGGGCCCGACGGCCAGTGGGACGGGCAGGGGCTTCGGGCGGAACAGATCCAGGGCTTCGGACTGGGGGTCATGAACGCCCGGGCGGCCTATTTTGCCAAACAGGATCCCCGGTTCCGCAGCTTCCTGCTGGATGGCCGCAGCTATGGTCCTCACGGTCAGGGGCTGGTGATCGCCAACTCCCTCTCCCATTATGATGACGGCCTCTCCCGGGAGCTGACGGAGCTGGTGGCCACCGCCAATCTGCGGATCCGGGAGCTGGGCTTCAAGCCCTATGTGGCTCCTGCCATTTCCTCCGGCGCCATGCAGCTGCTGCTGACGCTCCGCCGGAGCTGGCATTGCAGCTCGGTGGCTCTGGGGGGGATCTGGTTCGGCGTCCGCAACCGTTTAACCGCCGCCGGTCTGGAAATCGAGACTGCCTCTTTGCCCACACCGCTGTTCGAGCGGCTGCGGGAAACCCAGACACTTCTGCGGGAGATCATTTAGCGGGCGGCTGCCGCCGCGTTTCATCATACCGGCCGCTGCACGCCGCTTTGCCCCGCGCACCGGGCGGGGGCTCGGCCGGAATGCAGCCGGACGCAGGAAGGAGATGATCGGCATATCTGAAGAACTGACGGTGATCCGCCCCGGCGGGGCGCTCTCCCCCCGGTGCGCCGGAGTGCTGGAGGCGGCCCTGGCGGGGCGGCAGGCAGAGGTGCTATCCCGCCTGGAGGGTCCGCTGACGGGACGGCGGCTCCTGTTTGTCGTCTCCCTGGATGAGGGCGGCGTGAACCGCGGGTTCTATGACCTGCTGGCCCATCTCCGCACCCATCCAAACTGCCTGGACCGCTGCGTGGGGAGCGTGCTGGTGGACGCCCCCGGCGATCTGTACACCAAGGCAGCGGGCCGGGACCTGGTGCTGGCCGCCAACCTTGCGGGCTGCGCCTTTGTGGGTCGCCCTCTGGTGGAAGGCACTGGCGATCTGCGGAACTTCACGGTCCAGGCCCGAAACGCTGGCTGTTCTTTGGAAGCGGCCTACCATCTGGCGACGGCGGATCTGGTGGAGCGGGTGCTGGCCTTCTCCCGCCCCCGGCTGGAGCGGCCGAAGCTGCTGGCCCTCCACGCCTCCAGCCGGGCCACCTCCAACACCCTGGCCCTGTGGGGGCTGGTGCGGACCCGGCTGGAGGAACGCTGTGACATCACGGAGATCTGCCTGCGGAACGGCACGCTGGAGGACTGTGCCGGCTGCCCCTACACCACCTGCCTCCACTTCGGAGAACAGGGCGGGTGCTTCTACGGCGGCGTCATGGTCCAGGAGGTCTACCCCGCCATCCGGGAGGCGGACGCGCTGGTGCTGCTGTGCCCCAATTACAACGACGCTCTGTCCGCCAACCTGACGGCAGCCATCAACCGGCTGACGGCCCTGTACCGCACCACCTCCTTTGCGGACAAGGCGGTGTTCGCCATCGTGGTGTCCGGCTACTCCGGCGGGGACATCGTGGCCTGTCAGGCGGCGGGAGCCATGAACATGAACAAGGGCTTCTGGCTGCCGGCGAACTTCTGCCTGCTGGAGACCGCCAACGACAAGGGCGAGGCCCTGGCCCTGCCGGGGATTCAGGACCGGGCGGATCGGTTCGCGGAGAATATGTTATGTCAGCTTGCATACTAGAAGAAGGCACGCCGAAAGGCATGCCTTCTTCTCAGCCGTAGCCGCTGTATGTACAACATTCGATGTCGAACTCCGCCGCAATTCTTCCTTCCGCGTCATAGGCAATCATGACCGGATAGCAAACCGCTTCCGGCGACTGTTCCAATGGCAGGGGCTCCATAATCCAGAAAAATGTCCGGTCCCGTCCGGTGACAAAGTCCTCCTGCTCCACGGTCAAGCGGCGAAGCTCACTGCGTACCGCTTTTCCCTGGTCGTACTCCTCCTGCTGAATGCTGATCACCACTGTCTCGATTGCGGGGTCATTGATCTGTCCAAAATAGCAGCCCAGTACCTTGTCATCATGGCTGATCTGATGATAGCCCGCATATATGGGTTCCTCGCCGGTGCAGTCCACCGTAGCTCCGAACATCGTCTCCCAGCCCAGCGGACTGAGATGGGTATCTCCCAGCATCACAGCGCGCTCGTTTTCCATCAGGTAGAAAAGATGTGTTTTATAGAGCGACGGCTCCCACTTCCGCTCAACGACCCAGGCCCTGCCGATCCCCTCATGTTCCGCCTCCCGCCGGACAGCCTGAATCGGGAGCAGGGCGATACCAAAAATATGATCCACAAGCAGCAAACTCACCAGTGCCAGCAGCACCCGCCACAGGGCCTGCCGTTTCCGGGAGGGCAGCTTTTTCCGTCTCATAATCCCTCCTGTTCCGGCAGGGGCAGTTCCAGACGGATCTGCTCGTCAAATGCCTCAAAGCGCAGTACGACGTATGTATCCTCCGGGGAGAGGCGCACATAGCAGGAGCCATATTCTACCCTCCAGTTTCCCCGTCCGCTTCCCTTCGGAGGGTCTCTCCTTCCTCCCGGCGTTTCCAGCCAGGTTTGCTCCATCAGCCGTCTGGACACAATGCCGCCGGGAATTCGATCATACGCACACAGCTGAACTTCCGCCTCCCACACACCTGGGGTATCATCCGCCTGCCCTATGCTGATCCGGTAAACCCGCAGGATGTCGTTTCCAACTGGAATGCGGATATCCAACCGCTCCGTTGCTGCCACAGCGGTATATGCAGACGGTTCATTCGGATAAATACGGGCGGAGATGCTATCAATAACCATCCCCAATATTCCCAGGGCCAGCAGAGCCTGAGCGCACAGCACCACTGTCAGCACCACCGCCGCCCGGCTCACCAGCACCCAGCCCCAGCCGGTGTATTGCCTGTTCAGCTCCCGTCCCACCTCATCTGGCTCTCCCATGGCGGCGATGGCCCGCTCTTCTGCCAGCTCCTCGTCATACCCCAGCTCCCGCAGGGCCTCCATGTGGTCCTCGATGTGGCCGTCTAGCTCCGACCGAATGGCCTCCCGCTCCTTCTCCGTCACACGGCGCAGGGACGAAAGCACCCGGTCCGTATAATCCCGCCTGTCCATATCATGCCGGGTCCAGCCCCGGACAGGCCCGGAGCACCGCATTCACCGCGCCGGAGTAGGTCTGCCAGGCGGCAGCCTCCTCCCGCAGCACCGCCGCCCCCCGGCGGGTAAGGCGGTAGTATTTCCGCATCCGGCCGGTGGGGGCCTCCTGCTGATACGCCTCCACCGCCCCGTCCCGCTCCAGGCCGTGGAGCACCGGGTACAGCGTCCCCTCCTTCATCTCAAAGGTGTGGTCGGATCTGCGGGCCAGCTCCACGATCATCTGGTAGCCGTACATATCCTCCCCCGCCAGCAGGGACAGCACCAGCAGCTGGGCGTGGTCCATGGTCTGCTTTTTTGCCATCGGGCACCTCCTGTCCAGGCGACATACCTAGAATTACTATGCCTTTAGTATACATAGTAATTCTAGGTATGTCAATTACAAAAAACGCGCGCCTGCCCGGCGCGCACTTTTTTTCCTCAATTCTTCCCGATCCTCAGCAGATCCCGGCCATGGCTGTTCAAATGCGGCGCCAGCTGCTCGTAGGACAGCCGGAACTCCTGCGGCCCCATGGCGTAACAGGCAATCTCATAGGGGGAGAAGGCCACCGTCATCCCCTCCTCATTGAAGGAGACCGCGTAGCTGCTCCAGTTTGCGGCAATGTCCTGATAGTCCTCCCAGTAGCCGGCCTCCACGGCGGCTTCCGGCGTCATGTCGATCTGGCGGATGATCTCGTCCCGGACCGCGTCCAGAAATATCTGCCCGTCCGCTGCCAGAATCTCAGGCGCGAAGAACTGGCCCGTCATCAGGTCGAAGTTCCAGGCCAGCAGTACCGTGTTGGGGTGGGCCCCGCCGGTATAGCTGTAATACTCCGCCTGGATGCACACCATCTGCTCCGTCTGATAGACAGAACAGTCCAGCTCCAGCGTGTAGGGTGTCCAATTCCCACCGGACTCC
Source organism: Oscillibacter sp. KLE 1745 (assembly GCF_000469445.2). NCBI lineage: Bacteria > Bacillati > Bacillota > Clostridia > Eubacteriales > Oscillospiraceae > Oscillibacter > Oscillibacter sp. KLE 1745. The sequence continues at coordinate 103,175 of NZ_KI271654.1, forward strand.
GTCCGAAAGGCCAGCTCCTCCTCTGCCCAAGCCGTCACCTCGTCAAAGCCATCCGCCCCGGCCCAGTCGCGGAACCGGCTGTTGAAGGCCTCCGCCCTCTCCAGGGCCGCCGTCTCCGCCGGGGAGGCCGCCTCCGTCAGCACAGTGCCGTCCGGCAGGGTCACGGTCATCTCCGGAAGCTCATAGGAGCGCACCGCCAAAGTCGTGCCGTCCGCCGCCGCGGCGCTGTCCTCCAGCGTCTTCAGAACCACCGTATAGGTCAAGGGCTCGGATGCAGCCTGAGTGAAGGTGGCCGCGCCCGTCATCGTGCCGCTGTCCGGCTGCTTCTGTTCCGGGACGGCAATCTCCTGCGATGCAGCCGTGGGCTCCTCCGTCTCCGGAACGGGGGCTGCGCAGGCTGTCAGCATACACAGCAGCAAAAGCAGGGCGATCATCCGTTTCATAGGGGTTGCTCCTTTCCTCAGCAGGGCGCAGGCCCTCCTAAGATCACGGGACCTTCCCTCCACTCCGTGCCGCCGGCGGCGGAGAGGCGGGGATACGCCAGGGTATACAGGTCCGTGGCGCGGACCTCCAGTTCAAACAGGCGCCGGGCCTCCGGGCCCAACCGCCGGACCTGCGCCGGCCTGGTCAGCACCGGCACGGCTGCCGCCTCCCGCATCCGGGAGAGCAGTCGGCAACCGGTCCCATTGGCCGCCAGCACCCGCAGATAGGGCACCCGCTCCGGCATATCGCCGGGCGTCAGTCCCAGGTAGGCCCACAGCACCATCCGCCGCAGGCGGGCCATGGCGTAACGCTTCGTCTTGGCCGCGGCCAGCAGTTCGGGCAGCGAGGCGGCAACGCGGGAGGCGTCGTACAGTCGATTCCAAATGCCCTCCCGCCCCTGGTCCAGGGCGGCAAAGTCCGCCGCCGTCATGGACCGCAGCCGGGCCAGAATGGCCCGGTGACTGTTCTCCCAGAACACCGGAGCCCGGCCGGCGGCCTCTTCCAGCTCATAAGCGCGGGCCATGGCCGGAGGCAGCAGGGACAGGGCCTCCTCCCGTTTCCCCTGCCGCAGCAGCGCCCGGAGGCCGGAGGCCGAGGGGTGGGTGTCCGGCGCCAGGGCGCCGTCGTGGGCGCTGCCCTCCCTCCGGATGGTCACCGGCCGGAGGGGGGCGTTCTGCCCCAGCAGGGCCTTGCAGTACTCGATGCCCAAAATGTTGTTGGGAGACTCCAGCAGGGCGGCGTCCTCCTCCGGCAGCAGGCCGGTCAGCGCCCGCTGCCGGGCAGCGGCAAAGCTCACCGCTCCAGGCAGCACCTCTCGGAGCCGGTCTCGGAAGGACGGCGCCAGCAGCGCGGCGGCCACCCGCTCCAGGGCGGAGACATCGCCGCACTCACTGCCGAACAGCAGGTGCTCCACAACCCCGGTGGCCGCCAGCGCCTGGACGCCTCCGGCGGCAAATCCTTCCGCCGAGGCCACCGCCCAGGGCAGGGGCAGCTCCAGCACCAGGTCCGCGCCGCTCTCCACGGCGGCCCTGGCCCGGGCGTGTTTGCGCAGCAGGGCGAAGTCCCCCCGCTGCACGAAGTTCCCGCTCATCACGCAGACCATGGCCGTGTCCGGTCCCAGCGCCGCCCGGCCTGCCTCCAGAAGCCGCAGGTGCCCGCTGTGGAGCGGATTGTATTCTACGATTATACCTGCGGCCCCCATGGATTTCTCCCCTTCCAAATGACAAAAAAGTTACAGTCCGGTGTCAGTCTCGTCAATTTTTTATCAATACCGCCCGCATGGGGCTTTTTTTCGATCATACCATACTTTCCGGAAAACGTCCAGCCGGACCGATTCCGGGCTGCTCTGCGGCGGGCAGACGCCGCTGCGCCGGAACTTCCCCGGCAAAAAAGCGCCGGTTCGTTCAAAATTCCGGTTGTAACCGGGGAAATCTCTGGTATAATGAGAAGTGCGCCGGGACCCGCCCCGCCGGGGTACGGGTTCCCTTTCAGCCAGGCATCTGCCTGCAATTCATACGATGTGGGGATGTCCACGGGCATTTCCAAAAAAGAGGAGACGGTAAACATGAACATTCTGGTTATCAACGCTGGCAGCTCTTCCTTGAAGTATCAGCTGCTGAATCCCGAGACCGGCGCCCTGCTGGCCAAGGGCCTGTGCGAACGGATCGGCATCGACGGCAAGTTCACCTACAAGCCCCAGGTGGAGGGCAAGCAGGTGCTGGACGCCGTCGATGTGGCCATGCCCACCCATTCCGAGGCCATCCAGGCCGTGCTGAACGCTCTGGTGGACAAGGACAACGGCGTCATCGGCTCCATGCAGGAGATCGATGCGGTGGGCCACCGGGTAGTCCATGGCGGCGAGGCCTTTGCCGGCTCTGTGCTCATCACCGATGAGGTCATGAAGGCCCTGGAGGAGTGCATCCCCCTGGCCCCCCTCCACAACCCCGCCAACATCACCGGCATCAACGCCTGCACCGCCGTCATGGGCAAGGACGTGCCCCAGGTGGCCGTGTTCGACACCGCCTTCCACCAGACGATGCCCGCCAAGGCCTATATGTACGCCCTGCCCTATGAATACTATGAGAAGGACAAGGTTCGCCGCTACGGCTTCCACGGCACCTCCCACAAGTATGTCTCCGGCCGGGCTGCCGCCATGCTGGGCAAGAAGCCCGAGGAGCTGAAGCTGATCTCCTGCCACCTGGGCAACGGCTCCTCCATCGCCGCTGTGGACGGCGGCAAGAGCGTGGACACCTCCATGGGCTTCACTCCCCTGGCCGGCCTGCCCATGGGCACCCGCTCCGGCGACCTGGACGCCGGCATCCTGCAGTACCTGATGAACAAGTACGGCATGAACATCGACGAGATGCTGAACATCCTCAACAAGAAGTCCGGCGTAGAGGGTCTGTCCGGCGTCAGCTCCGACTTCCGTGACCTGGAGAAGGCCGCTGAAGAGGGCAACGCACGGGCCCAGCTGGCGGAGGAGAAGTTCGCCTACGAGGTGAAGAAGTACGTGGGCGCTTACGCCGCCGCCATGGGCGGGGTGGACGCCATTATCTTCACCGCCGGCGTGGGCGAGAACGACAAGGGCATCCGCGCCATGGTGTGCGACGGCCTGGAGTATATGGGCGTGAAGCTGGATCCCGCCGCCAACGACGTCCGCGGCAAGGAGACCGTCATCTCCGCCGCCGACTCCAAAGTGAAGGTCCTGCTGATCCCCACCAATGAAGAGCTGATGATCGCCACCGACACGGCCGCCATCGTCAAGGGCAACTAAATTCCGCATCTCCGCATATTCAGAGAGGGCAGGCCGGCGGCCTGCCCTCCGTTCTTTTGCAAACATCCCGTTTCGGAAGCAGGGATCCTGGGAAAGCGCGAGGGGAGCAGCGTCCGCCCCGAATGGGCGCAAATGCCCCGCAAAGCCTTGCCCCCGGCACAGCGGTATGCTATACTCAAAACACACCCAGCGGAAATCTTCGAAACGAGGTGATCGTGTATGCGGGATCTGCGGGAGTCCTGCCGGATCGCGGTGGTCCAGGCCGCCCCAGTGATGTTTGACAAAGCCGCCTGCACCGTGAAGGCGGTGGAGCTGATCCGGGCCGCGGCTGCGGAGCAGGCGGAGCTGATCGTGTTCCCGGAGCTGTTCATCCCCGGCTATCCCTACGGCATGACTTTCGGCTTCACCGTGGGCAGCCGGACCGCCCCGGGCCGGAAGGACTGGGGGCTGTACTACGACAACTCCATCCTGGTGCCTGGGCCGGAGACAGAGATCCTGGGCCGGGCCGCCCGGGAGGCTCGGGCCTACGTGAGTATCGGCGTGTCCGAGCGGGACGCCGTCAACGCCACGCTGTACAATACCAACCTGATCTTTTCCCCGGCGGGCGAACTGCTCACCGTCCACCGGAAGCTGAAGCCCACCGGCGCGGAGCGGGTGGTGTGGGGCGACGCGGACCGGCATTACTTCCCGGTGGCGCAGACGCCCTGGGGTCCCATGGCCAGCCTGATCTGCTGGGAGAGCTATATGCCCCTGGCCCGGGTCGCCCTGTACGAGAAGGGGATCACCCTGTACCTCTCTCCCAACACCAACGACAACGAGGAGTGGCAGGCCACCATCCGTCACATTGCCATCGAGGGGCACTGCTTTTTCGTCAACTGCGACATGGTCTTCACTCGGGACATGTACCCCGCCGGGCTCCACTGCCCGGAGGAGATCGGCCGCCTGCCGGATATCGTCTGCCGGGGCGGCAGCTGCGTGGTGGATCCCTACGGCCACTATGTGACCCAGCCCGTCTGGGACCGGGAGGCCATCATCTGTGCGGATCTGGACCTGACCCAGGTGCCCCGGAGCCGGATGGAATTCGACGGCTGCGGCCACTACGCCCGGCCGGACGTGCTGAAGCTGACCGTGGACGACCGGTGACAGAAATGCCGAAGGAGGAAGCCCCGCTGTGAAACACATCAAGCCCGGCCGGGGGCCGTCAGCCATGGGAGCCCTCGGCTCCGTCATCGCTGTGGTCTTCGGCATCTTCTGGACCGTATCCGCCGCCTCCATGGGGGCGCCCATCTCCTTCTCCATCTTCGGCGTGCTGTTCGTTATCGTGGGCATCGTCCAGGCCGTCTACAATTTCAAGAACGCCGCGGGCAAAAAACGGTACTCCGCCTTCGACATCGTGGACGGCGAGGAGGAGCCGGACCCGCTGAATCAGCGCTTCGGCGGCCAGCCCCCGGAGGCCGTGGACACGTCCGGACCGGAGGGGCCCCTGCGCTACTGCCCCTACTGCGGCGCCAAGCTGGGGGATTCCTATACATTCTGCGGCCACTGCGGCAAGCGGCTGCCTGACGTCCAAGAGGAGGATCATCCATGAAAATCGCCCTGCAATTCGCCATGCCGTCGGAGCTCCATGCCCTGCCGGGCGCCCGGGAGCTGGCGCCGCTGGAGACCGTCTCCGGCGTTCCCATATTTGAGATTGCCCCGGACATTCTGGCCTGTGCCGGCGGCGTCAGCAAGGTGAACGCTGCCATGGCCGCGGAGCTGCTGTGCCTGCGGTACGGCGTAGATCTGATTCTCAACGCCGGCGTGGCCGGGTGCTTCACGGATCTGCCCACCGGCACGCTGGTGGTAGCGTCGGAATTCGTCCAGCACGATGTGGACACCACCGCTGTGGGGGACCCCATCGGCCTGGTCTCCACGGTGAATCAGGTGGCCTTCCCCACCTGGCAGCCGGAGTGCTGTGCGGAGCTGCTCGCTTCCCTGGGCCATCCCGCCGTCACCGGCCGGGTATCCACCGGGGATTGGTTTGCTGTGAAGGGGCAGCGGGCGGAGTGGATCCGGGACACCTTCTCCCCCCTGTTGACGGAGATGGAGGGCGGTGCCATCGCCCAGGTATGCCTGCGGAACGGTGTCCGGTTTGTATCGGTGAAGTCCGTCTCAGACCACCTGTTCTCCGACAGCCAGGCGGAGGAGTACTTCGACTTCGGCCAGGCCCTGGAGGCCCTGGGCCGGGCGGTGCTGCCCCTGGCCAAGGCACTTCAAAAAGCTGGCAGATAGAAAATGGAGCGCCCGGCGGGGATGATCCCCGCCGGGC
>NZ_KI271655.1:0-8541 GCF_000469445.2 Oscillibacter sp. KLE 1745
CCCCGGCGCTGTGCAGCGCCGGGGCGGTCTGGTGTCTCGCAGCTTACAGGTCCTTCTTCCAAAGACCGTGGAGGTTGCAGTAGGCATAAACGGCCTTGGCAGTCTGGCCCTCCGCCAGGGTGAACACGGCCTCCGGCGCCTCCTCCGGGTGGAACCAGTGGATCAGGGCGTCCCGCTCAGTCTCCACCACCACCCACTGGATAAAGTGCTCGGCGGTCATGGGATGGGTGACAGAGCCCACGTCCACCTTCACCAGACTGCCCTCCACCGTGACGGCAGGCACGTGCTTCTCCTGGGCGGCGTCGGTGACACCGGCCTCCAGCACATGCATCTCCTCGCCGCAGCACTTCACGGGCACCTGGGCGGAGGTGAGCTTGGTGATGACATTGCCGCAATGTTTGCAGATATAGAACTTCATATAGAATTCTCCTTTTTCCGTTTTTTGAAATACTTTCAAGGGGAGAGGGATTTCTTCTGGCAATATATTAGCATATCCAAATGTGCGCATATATTGCATTTGCAACTACAAAAAAATTCCGGGCATCCGGCTGGCTGAAAAGGCGCTCTATAAAAGCATCTGATCCGAAAAGCGGAGCGTCCGGCCGGGGTGTGCGCGGCGCGGTATTTTTTTCGTATTTCAAAAGTTGACATAACGGTGTGGAAAACTCTGTGGAGAATGTGCAAAACCCCGATGAAAAGGGCATTGAGCTGGGTGACGGCCAGGTTATGAGAAATTTTACGCAATAACATTTTTGTAAAATTTGTGTGAAGCGTCGGGAAGCGGGCGGGATCACGGCGTCTTTTGGGGGAGCACTTGAAGGACAGCGCCGGGTGTGCTACAATAAATTTATGAATTTTACGGCAGACACTGCCTTTGGAGGAACTTAATGGCAACCAAGAAGCAGGACTATGGCAACGACAGCATTTCGGCATTAAAGGGCGCAGACCGGGTCCGGAAGCGGCCCGGCGTCATTTTCGGCTCTGACGGACTGGAGGGCTGCGAGCACGCGGTGTTCGAGATTCTCTCCAACTCCATCGATGAGGCCCGGGAGGGCCACGGCCGGACCATCACTGTCACCCGGTTTGCAGACCGGTCCATCCAGGTGGAGGACGCGGGCCGGGGCTGCCCGGTGGACTGGAATGAGAAGGAGCAGCGGTACAACTGGGAGCTGGTGTACTGCGAGCTGTACGCCGGCGGCAAGTACGACAACGTCTCCGGCGACAACTACGAATATTCCTTAGGGCTCAACGGATTGGGTGCCTGCGCCACCCAGTACGCCTCCCGGTACATGGACGTCACCGTCTGGCGGGACGGCTTTGAATACACCCTGCACTTTCAGCGGGGCGAGATCGTGGGGGAGCTGGGGAAGACGCCCCTGTCCAAGAGCCAGGCCAGAAAAACCGGCACCCGCACCCGCTGGCTTCCCGACTTGGACGTGTTCACGGACATCGCCATCCCGGCGGAGTACTTCACCGACGTGATGAAGCGCCAGGCGGTGGTGAACGCCGGGGTCACCTTCCGGTTCCGGAACGAGACAGAGCCGGGTCGGTTCGAAGAGGCGGAGTTCCTCTACGAAAACGGCATCATGGACTATGTGACGGAGCTTGCGGGAGAGGGGAGCCTGACGGCGCCGGTGTTCTGGCAGACGGAGAAGAAGGGCCGGGACCGGGCGGACAAGCCGGAGTACAAGGTGAAGCTCAGCGTGGCCTGCTGCTTTTCCAATAAGGTGAACGTCATCGAGCACTACCACAACTCCTCCTGGCTGGAGCACGGCGGCTCTCCGGAGAAGGCGGCCAAGTCCGCCTTTGTCTCCGCCGTCGACAAGTACCTGCGGGACCAGGGGAAGTACCAGAAGAGCGAGAGCAAGATCACCTGGGCGGACATCGAGGACTGCCTGGTGCTGGTGTCCAACAACTTCTCCACCCAGACCAGCTACGAGAACCAGACGAAGAAGGCCATCACCAACAAGTTCGTCCAGGAGGCCATGACGGAGTTCCTCCGCAGCAATCTGGAGATCTACTTCATCGAAAACCCCTTTGACGCGGAGAAGATCGGCGAACAGGTGCTGCTGAACAAGCGCAGCCGGGAGAAGGCGGAGGAGACCCGCCTGAACGTGAAGAAGAAGCTCTCCGGCTCGGTGGACATCGCCAACCGGGTCCAGAAGTTCGTGGACTGCCGCACCAAGGACGTGGACAAGCGGGAGATCTACATCGTGGAGGGCGACAGCGCCCTGGGCAGCGTGAAGCTGGCCCGGGACTCCGAGTATCAGGGCATCATGCCGGTGCGGGGCAAGATCCTGAACTGCCTGAAGGCGGACTATGCCCGGATTTTCAAGAGCGAGATCATCACGGACCTCATCAAGGTCCTGGGCTGCGGCGTGGAGGTCCAGAACAAGCACGTGAAGAACGTGGCGCCCTTTGACTTGAGCAACCTGCGGTGGAGCAAGGTGGTCATCTGCACCGACGGCGACGTGGACGGCTTCCAGATCCGGACGCTGATCCTCACCATGCTGTACCGGCTGACCCCCACCCTGATCCGGGAGGGGTACGTGTATATCGCGGAGACGCCCCTGTTTGAGATCAACAGCGGTGACAAGACGTGGTTCGCCTACTCCGACAAGGAGAAGAACGACATCGTGAAATCCCTGGAGGGGAAGAAGTACAAGATCGACCGGTCCAAGGGCCTGGGCGAGAACGACCCGGACATGATGTGGCTGACCACCATGAACCCGGAGACCCGGCGGCTGATCCGGGTGATGCCGGAGGACGTGGAGCAGACGGCGGCGGTGTTCGACCTGCTGCTGGGGGACAACCTCCAGGGCCGGAAGGACCATATTGCGGAGAACGGGTACAAGTACCTGGAGATGGCGGATATTTCGTGAGAGTTTTATGAGATCAGCAGCCCGTCCGCCCGCTGGCCCGCCATGAGCCGCAGGCCCAGTTGGAGCCCGATGGCAAAGGACTCCGTGCCCCACAGCAGGCACAGGTCTTCCAGCCGGTCCCACAGGAACAGCGCGTCCGCAGGGCTGCCGTGGGAGACGATCCGCTCTTTGAGCGCATCCGCCTGTTTGCCGACTTTTATCAACGGCAGGGCGTAGTAGTCATACAGCCATTTATAGGTCTCATTCATGGAGCAGCCTCCTTTGAATTTTATGAATACAGCATACTAGAGTTTCGGAAAATGCGCAATACGTGAATTATTTCGAGTGTTTTGGCTGTTTGGGTTAATAAATGCGTAGCCGTTGGGACAGAAAGCACCCTCTGTTTCGACAACGGAAAATACACTCCCAATCAACGGATAGCGGAGAGGATGCCATGGAACGCCCCCAGCGGAAGCGCCTGCGGCTGGAGTCCTATGATTACAGCCAGCCGGGATCTTATTTCATCACCATCTGCACCAGGGAGCGAAATCAGGAGGTCCTGTGCTCCATCGAACCCGCCGTAGGGGCGATTATCAATCGCCCGCCTCGAATCTCCCTGACACCTCTGGGGCGGATCGTGGATGAAACCATCCGAGCGATCCCGGATCACTACCCCGGCATATCGGTAGATCAATATATCATCATGCCGGACCATGTGCATTTGATTTTGGCACTCCGGCACATCGGGCCGGACGAGCGGCAGATTGCCGCCCCTACGCCGCTGTCGAACGTCATCCAGCAGATGAAGCGGATCACCAGCAAGCAAGCGGGCATTTCTCTTTGGCAGAAGGGCTTTTATGACCATGTGATCCGCAATGACGAGGACCTAGCCAATGTTCGCCAGTACATCCGCAACAACCCCTTGAAATGGATACAAGATAAGGACTGATTACACTTGCCCAAAAAGAAAAAAACCGACGACAACAAGCATAAGGTAGACGCGTCCAACGTCATCGGCCTTCACGCGGCGGTGGTGGAACAGCCCATCACCGACACGCTGGAGACCAACTACATGCCCTACGCCATGAGCGTCATTGTCTCCCGGGCCATTCCGGAGATCGACGGGTTCAAGCCCTCCCACCGCAAGCTGCTGTACACCATGTACAAGATGGGTCTGCTGACGGGAGCCCGGACCAAGTCCGCCAACATCGTGGGCCAGACCATGCGCCTCAACCCCCACGGCGACGCCGCCATCTACGACACCATGGTGCGCCTCTCGCGGGGCTACGGCGCCCTGCTGACGCCTTTTGTGGATTCCAAAGGCAACTTCGGCAAGGTCTACTCCCGGGACATGGCCTGGGCCGCCCCCCGGTACACAGAGGCCAAGCTGACGCCCATCTGCGCCGAGCTGTTCCGGGATATCGACAGCGACACCGTGGACTTTGTGGACAACTACGACAACACCATGAAGGAGCCGGCCCTGCTGCCCACCACCTTCCCCAACATTCTGGTGTCCGCCAACAGCGGCATCGCCGTGGGCATGGCCTCCCAGTTCTGTGGGTTCAATCTGAAGGAGGTCTGCGACACCACCATCGCCTATCTGAAGAACCCGGACTGCGACCTGATGGAGACCCTGCTGGCGCCGGATTTCCCCACCGGCGGAGAGCTGATCTTCGACCGGAACACCATCCGGGAGATCTATGAGACCGGCCGGGGCAGCGTCCGGGTCCGGGCCAAGTACCGCTACGTCAAAGAGGAGAATCTCATCGAGATCTACGAGATCCCCTACTCCACCACCGTGGAGGCCATCCTGGACAAGGTGGCGGAGCTCATCAAGGCGGGCCGGGCGAAAGAGATCGCCGACATGCGGGACGAGACGGACCTCTCCGGCCTGAAACTGGCCATCGACCTGAAGCGGGGCGTGGACCCGGACAAGCTGATGACCAAGCTCTACAAGCTGACACCCCTGGAGGACGCCTTTGCCTGCAACTTCAACGTGCTGATCGCCGGTACTCCCAAGGTGCTGGGGGTGCGGCAGATCCTGGAGGAGTGGACTGCCTGGCGGACCGGGTCCGTCCGGCGGCGGGTCTACTTCGTGATGAAGAAGAAACAGGACAAGCTGCACCTCTTAAAGGGCCTCAAGCGGATCCTGCTGGACATCGATAAGGCCATCCAAATCATCCGGGAGACAGAGGAGGAGGCCGAGGTCATCCCCAACCTGATGATCGGCTTCGGCATCGACCAGATCCAGGCGGAGTACGTGGCGGAGATCAAGCTCCGCAACATCAACAAGGAGTATATCCTCAAGCGTGTCAACGAGACCGCCGCCCTCCAGGACGAGATCGCCGACCTGGAGGACACCCTGAACTCCCCCCGGCGGCTGAAGCAGATCCTGGTGGACGAGCTGACGGAGGCGGCCAGGAAATACGGCGAGCCCCGCCGAACCTCCATCGTGTACAGCCACGAGATCGAGACCTATGTGGAGGAGGCTCAGGTGGAGGACTACTCCGTCCATGTGTTCCTCTCCAGGGAGGGGTACTTCAAGAAGATCACCCCTGCCTCTTTGCGAATGGCGGCGGACCAGAAGTACAAGGACGGGGACGGATTGTCCCAGACCTTTGAGACCACCAACGGCGCGGAGATCATGTTCTTCACGGACCGGTGCCAGGTGTACAAGACCCGCCTCAGCGAGTTTGAAGACACCAAGGCCAGCGCCCTGGGGGATTATCTGCCCGCGAAACTCTCCATGGACAGCGGCGAGAATGTGATCTACGCCGTCCTGCCGGGACCGGACTACGCCGGGGCCCTGCTGTTCTTCTTTGCAAACGGCAAGGCGGCCCGGGTGGACCTGACCGCCTACAAGACCACCTCCAACCGCCGCAAGCTGACGGGGGCCTACTCCGACAAGGCGCCCCTGGCCTGTATCCGCAGGCTGGATGCAGACTGCGAGCTGGCGGTGTACTCCACGGAGCCCCGGGCGCTGATTTTCCACACCGCTCTGCTGGCTCCCAAGACCACCCGCACCACCCAGGGGGTGGCGGTGATGACCCTGAAGCCAAAGTACCAGCTGGAGACGGTGAAGGCGCTGGAGGACACGCCCATCACCAACCAGAGCCGCTACCGGGTGCGCAGTCTCCCGGCGGCGGGCGCCCTGCTGCGGGAGGAGGACTCCGAGGAGCGGCAGATGGATCTGCTGGACTGAATCAGATAGAAAAGGAGTAGATCTATGGCGCAGAAGGTGAGGAGCTGCGGTATCATCACGCTGGGGGCGGTGATCTACGCCCTGGCATTTGACTGGTTCGTAGCCCCCAACCAGATCGCCATGGGCGGCGTGACGGGTCTGGCCCAGATCGTGAACGCCCTGGTGCCGGTCCTGCCGGTGGGAGTGCTGTCCATCCTTGTCAATGTGCCGCTGTTTCTGGCGGGCTGGCGGCTCCTGGGAGGCCGCCTGCTGGTGAGCAGCCTGTACGCCATGGCAGTCAGTTCCTTGGCCATTGACGTGATTGCATGGATGCATACCTTCCCCCCGATGGACCCGATCCTGGCGACCCTGTACGGCGGCGCCGGGATGGGGGTAGGGCTGGGATTGGTATTCTCCCAGGGGGCCACGACGGGCGGCACGGATATCATCGGCAAGCTGCTGAAGCTGAAATTCCCCTGGCTGCCCATCGGTAAGCTGGTGATGATCCCGGACATGGTGGTGGTGATCCTGGCTGCAGTGGTGTTCGGCACCGTCAACGCGGCACTTTATGGCTTGATTCAGATGTATCTGCTGTCCAAGGTCATGGATATGATCCTGTACGGGTGGGATACCTCTCGTGTGGCCTACATCATCACCGACCGGTGGGAGGAGACGGTCCAGGGACTGCTGGATATGAACCGGGGCGTGACGCTGCTTCAGGGAAAAGGCGCATACACCGGCGCGGAGAAGCAGGTACTGCTGGTGGCCTTCAGGCAGCGGGAGATCGTGCCCATCAAGCGGATGCTGCGGGAGATCGACCCGAAGGCTTTTTTCATCGTGTGCGACGCCCATGAGATCCTGGGCGAGGGATTTGGGGATTATCAGAAGGAGGAAATTTGACATGACAGATTTCACGAAGGTTCAGCAGGCCCTGGAGCGCCGGGGCTACACCGTACGCACCTTTGCGGCGGCGGCGGAGGCCGCGGCCTACCTGGACGGCGCCATCGACGGCAAGACCGTGGGCTTCGGCGGCTCCGCCACCCTGGACGCTCTGGGGGTGTACGACAAGCTGGCGGCCCACAACACCGTCATCTGGCACTGGAAGCAGGAGGCGAACGCCGCCCGGAAGGCGGCCATGCAGACCCAGGTGTACCTGTCCTCTGCCAATGGCCTGGCGGAGTCGGGGGAGATCGTCAACATCGACGGCACCGGCAACCGGGTGTCCGCCACGCTGTTCGGCCATGAGAAGGTGTACTTTGTCATCGGCCGGAACAAGCTGGCCCCCACCTACGAGGCGGCGGTGTACCGGGCCCGGAACGTGGCTGCACCCCAGCGCGCCCGGCAGCTGGGGAAGAAGACGCCCTGCGCCGTGAAGGCGGACCGCTGCTACGACTGCCGGAGTCCTGAGCGGGTCTGCCGCGCCTTGGTGACTCTCTGGGGGCCTATGCTGGGCATGGAGACGGAGGTCCTGCTGGTGGACGAGGACCTGGGGCTGTAAGCGCGCCCCTGCCCGTCCCTGGGCCATTCTGACGGGAAAGGAGGCGCCGAGCCGTGAAGCTGCGCCATCTCACCCTGCTCCTGTGCGTCAGCCTGTCCCTGACGGGGTGCAGCGCCCTGCTGGAGCGGAACTATGCCACCGTGGAGCCCCACAGCAGCAAGTTCTGGGAGAGCGAGGCCGCCGGGACCCTCCGGGCGGAGAACTACCAGGACATCGTGAACGACCTGCTGATCCTCATCGGCCAGCACACGGAGAGCGCCACGGTCCGCCTCTACAACTACGAGGACGATCTGACGGTGGCGGACACACTGGAGCAGGCCACTACGGAGGTCCAGCAGGAGACGCCTATGGGCGCCTATGCCGTGGAGTATATCACCGCCTCCAGCCGGTCCCAGCGGGGGTACTATGAGATCAGCATCCAGGTCAGCTACCGCCGGACGGCGGAGCAGATCCAGGCGGTGGTGAACGCTACCAGTACGGAGGCGCTGTCCGCCCTGCTGGAGGCGGCGCTGGACGAGGGCCGCACGGAGCTGGCGGTCCGGGTCGGCTATTGGGGAGAGGACGGCCAGGCCCGGGTGGAGGAGACGGTGGCACAGCTCCGGGAGGCGCGAGGTCTGGCAGAGACGCCGCCCTGGACGATCTCCTATTATCCGGCACAGGGTCCGGTGGGGCTGATCGAGTTTGTGATGGGCGGAGACGCCGCGGCTGCTGCGGAAGAAAATTCGGAAAATCTTGCAGAAGAGTCTTGACAAGCGGGTGTTTCTCTGGTAGAATACCCCTTGTTCCGCGGGCATAGCTCATCTGGTAGAGCGCCACCTTGCCAAGGTGGAGGTAGCGAGTTCGAGCCTCGTTGCCCGCTCCAGAGTGAAACAGGACACCCAACTTTGGGTGTCCTGTTTTTTCATCAGAAAGCGAACTCGCTGCCTCCGCCCCGCGCCGAAGGCGCGATTGGATCAGAGGTGAGGCAGGGGTCCTGCGAATGGCGGTCAGCCATTCGCGGG
>NZ_KI271655.1:8641-22024 GCF_000469445.2 Oscillibacter sp. KLE 1745
TCGTTGCCCGCTCCAGAGTGAAACAGGACACCCAGCTTTGGGTGTCCTGTTTTTTTGTGTAGGAGGCGAACTTGTCCCGCCAAGGTTTTGTCTTCGGCAAAATACTTGAACGGCGTAGTGGCGCCGCCGGTCTGTTGGGCCGGGATGATAGACGGCAAACGCGATACCCCGCTGAAGGCGTGCCGTTGACTTCCCGCTCCGGAGAGGATAGCATAACCGATGAGGGAGGTCGTATGCTGAAACTGTTTCTGGTGATGGCCCTGATGTTTCTGCCGCTGTCTGTACCTTACGGCATCCTCTGCTTTGCCGCAGCCCGCTGGGGCCTGCAGCGGAAGACTCTGCGTTTCCGGCGGGGTGTCAGAGTATGCCTTTTGATCGGACTAGCCCTTTTGGCTGCGGGGATGGCCTATGGACTGCTGCGGTACTGCGGCGTCTTGGTGTTTCCGGATGACGATCCCTCCTCCATTCACCTGTTCAACTCCAGCGGCGGCGATGAGGGGTTTCAGTACCTCTATATGTGCGGGACGGTGTTCCTGGGCATTCTGGCGGCCCTGCGGCAGGAGAGGGCGGCGCACCCCGCAGACCCGCAGAAGGCCGCAGATCAACACGCGTCCGACTGCTGAGACAAATAACGGATGAAGCCACCCACTGCAAAGGCAGCGGGTGGCTTGCGTTTTCCTGTTTACTTCTCCATCCCGCAGGGCCAGGCCTCCTGTGCGGCGGTCCGGTCCCGCACCACCGCCTCATACAGCCGCCAGCCGCCGGAGAGGTTATAGCATTTGAATCCCTGCTGGGCCAGAATGCGGCACGCGATATAGCTCCGCAGGCCGCTCTGGCAGATAACGTACACCGGCTTGCCTACCGGGACTTCCCGCAGCCGCTCCCGCAGGTCATCCACCGGGAGGTTAACAAAGCCCTCCGCGTGGCCGTCGGCGTACTCGCCGGGGGTCCGCACGTCCAGCAGCGTCACACTGCCGTCCCGGGGCAGGGCGTCCACATCCTCCGGGAAGAACTGCTCCACCAGCCCATGGGACAGGTTCTCGATCATAAAGCCTGCCATGTTCACCGGATCCTTGGCGGAGGAGTAGGGCGGCGCGTAGGCCAGATCCAGATCCTTCAGCTGGAGGGCGGAGAGTCCCGCATGGATGGCCGTGGCCAGCACGTCGATCCGCTTGTCCACACCCTCGTAACCCACGATCTGCGCGCCCAGCAGGCGGTATGTGCCCTTCTCGAACACCACCTTCAAGGTCATGACTTTGCCGCCGGGATAGTATCCGGCGTGACTCATGGGGGAGAGGTAGACCTTGTCGCAGTCGATGCCCGCCTGTTTTGCCGTCTTCTCATTGACGCCGGTGGTGGCGATGGTCATATCGAATACCTTGATGACGGAGCTGCCCTGGGAGCCGGGATACCGGCTGTCTCCGCCGCAGATGTTGTCCGCCGCGATGCGCCCCTGCTTGTTGGCGGGGCCCGCCAGGGAGAGGAGGGTGTCCTGCCCGGTGACGAAGTGCTTCACCTGTACCGCATCCCCCACAGCGTAGATGTCCGGCGCGGAGGTCTCCATCCGGTCGTTCACCAGGATGCTGCCCTTGATCCCCAGCTCCAGCCCGGCCGCCTTGGCGAGGCCGGTGTCCGGCGTGACGCCGATGGCCAGCACCACCATGTCGGCGGTGAGGGGCGCCTCGTTCTTCAGCAGCACATTGACCCGGTCACCGTTGGCGGCAAAGCCCTCCACAGTGCAGCCCAGATGCAGCCGCACCCCTTTTTGCCGCAGCTTGGCGTGGAGGAAGGCGGCCATGTCCGCGTCCAGGGGATTCAGCAGCTGGCGGGGCCGCTGGACCACGGTGACGTCGATGCCCAGCTCCCGCAGGTTTTCCATCAGCTCCACGCCGATGAAGCCGCCGCCGGCCAGCACCGCGGACCGGGGATGGTGCTGTTCGATGAATTCCCGGATCTTCAGGGTGTCCTCTACCGTGCGGAGGGTGAACAGGCGGTCGATCCCTACGCCGGGCAGCGCCGGCTGGGTGGGCCGGGCACCGGGGGAGAGGACCAGTTTGTCATAGGATTCGGTAAAGGTCTCGCCGGTGGCGAGATTCCGCACGTCCACGGTCTTCTCTGCCGGGTGGATGGCCGTGACTTCGTGGCGCACCCGCATGTCCACCCGGAAGCGCCGCCAGAAGCTCTCCGGCGTCTGGAGCGTCAGCTCCTCTTTGTCGGTGATGACGCCGCCGATGTAATAGGGCAGACCACAGTTGGCGTAGGATACATATCCGGACCGCTCAAATACCACGATTTCCGCGGTCTCGTCCAGCCGGCGGAGCCGGGCCGCGGCGGTGGCGCCTCCGGCCACGCCGCCTACAATGATGACTTTCATCTCACTTGACCACCTTTCCACGATAGTTGCAGATGCCGCCCAGATCCGTCACATCAGTATACCCCATGCGCCGCAGCAGGCCGGCCGCCTGACGGCTCCTGACGCCGCTGAGACAGTAGACGAAGAGGGGCGTCTCCCGGGCAGGGGGCAGAAGCTCTGTCTGCCCCAACGTCTGCAGCGGCAGATTCCGGCTCTCCGGAATATGACCGTCCGCATATTCCTCCTGTGTGCGCACGTCCAGCAGCAGGGCGTTCGGCGTGGCGGCAAACCGCTCCAGCCCCTGTCCCAGGTCCGGCCGCTGCAGAAATCCAAAGAATCCCATCATACGCATCCTTTCTGTCCGCGCCGCTGCTGCGGCGAGGCTCCCGGCACCGGGAGCCGGGCCGTCCGGCGGCTCTTTTAAAAAGAGTATACCACACGCCGACCGGGATTTCTGTGACAAAAGCACAGAAGTGTCCGGCGCTTGCAATCCCGTCTGGGTGGTATATAATGAATAACAATACAGACCGGGGCCTGCGGGGGACCGGACAGGAGGCGTGCGGATGGAGTTTTTCTGGGAGATGCTGTCCCTGCAGGAGACGATGTTCCTTCTGATCCTGACGGGCGTACTCATCAAAAAGCTGAAGATCATCGACGCGGCGGGGCGGAAGATGCTCTCCGACCTGCTGATCGATGTGATCCTGCCCTGCAATATCGTCGAGTCCTTTTTAGGCGGGATGGTGTTCCCAGACGGCTTCGCCCGGAACTGCCTGCTGGCGGTTGGACTTTCCGCAGTCATCCAGCTGATGTCCATATACGGCAGCAAGCTGCTCTTCCGAAAGTACCCTCGGGAGCAGAGGAGCGTTCTCTCCTACGGCATCATCTGTTCCAACTCCAGCTTTGTGGGGTTGCCGGTGGCCCGCCTGCTGTTCGGGGATCTGGGCGTGATCTACACGTCCATGTTCCAGATCCCGCTCCGCTTCACCATGTGGACGGCGGGGCTGTCCCTCTTCACCAGCGTCAGCAGGAAGGACGCCTTCCGCAAGCTGGTCCGCCACCCCTGCATCATCGCCGTTTTCGCGGGGCTGCTCCTGATGGCCGCTCCGGTGTCCCTGCCGGGCTTCCTGGACAGCGCCGTCGCCTCGGTCAGCAGCTGCACCGTCCCGGTCTCCATGTTCGTCATCGGGACAATCCTGGCGGACGCCCCCATCCGCTCCATGTTCTCAAAGCCTGTTCTGTGGTACACCTGCCTGCGGCTGGTCCTGTACCCGCTTCTGCTGTGCGTACTGCTCAAACCGCTCCACCTGGACACGACGCTGACCAATGTCTGCATCCTGATGACGGGGATGCCCGCCGGCAGCACGGGCTCTATTCTGGCGGACAAGTATGACTGCGACGCCGTCTTTGCCTCGCAGATCGCGTTTGCCTCCACCCTGTGTTCGATCCTGACGATCCCGCTCCTGACTCTGGTAATGGAGTCGTTTCCCCTTTGAGGGAGCCTGCACCTTTGCGGGCCCTGCCGCTGCGGGACGGCGGGATCCAAAAAACAGACTGCATGAGCAGTCTGTTTTTTGCTGGGTCAGGGCTCTTTCGGGACCGCCCCGCAAAGGCCGCCAAAGCAGGCGGCTTGACGCTGAGGGAGGGCTACCCCTGTTTTTGGGCCTTATACGCCTCGCCCCAGTTCCTCATGGCGTCCAGAATGGGTTTCAGGCTGTACCCCAGGTCGGTCAGCGTGTATTCCACGCGGGGCGGGACCTCCGGATAGACCGTACGGGTCAGCAGGCCGCTCCGCTCCATCTCCCGGAGCTGGGCCGTCAGCACTTTCTGGCTGACCGAGCCGATGGACTTCTTCAATTCTCCAAAACGCTTTGTCCCCGGCATCAGATCCCGGAGAATGAGCACCTTCCACTTGTCACTGATCAGCGTCAGCGTGGTTTCTACCGGACAGGCCGGAAGTTCTTTTGCCGCGGCTGCCATCTGCAGGTCCCTCCTGTATACCGATCACTTCAAATCCTCTGATATCATCCATATTTTATGGTACCTGCAGAGCGATTGTCAAGCTCCCATGGGGCGGCGATGAGAAATTTCGCCCCGTGGAAAGCCCCGCAGCCCATTGGTTACCTCCCGGTGCCTATGTCACAGCATTGTGCGTACTTTACGAGTGGTGAATCCCGCCGTACAATAGAAAGCAAGGGGTGAAGCAGCCTGCGCTTTCCCGCAGAAGGGGACGCCCTCTGTAAGCACCTGGGAGAGCGCTCTGCGCAGGCTTCCGCTCTGGCATTTCCGGTATCAGACCGTACAATGAATCTTTCCTTTGGAGGAGACCCATGGATCGCAGGGAACAGGTACAATATTTGAATCAAGCCCTCCTGGCGGAAATGCCCCAGTACCGGGAGCAGGCGGAATCATTTCCGGCGGATGAGATCTCGCAGCGGCGGCTGCTCCGCTCTCTGATGAATGTCCGGCCGCCCATGCCCCTAGCCCCTGAATTTTTGGAAGTCCAGGATGCCCTCCTGTCCACCGAGCGGGAGGAAAAGGGCGTGGTGGACGGGGATGCCCTGCCGCCCACTGCAGGAGATCCCCGCCTGATCCTTTGGCAGGGGGACATCACCCGGCTGCGGGCGGACGCCATTGTGGATGCGGACAACTCCGCCCTGCTGGGGTGCTTCGCTCCCTGCCACGGCTGCATCGACAACGCCATCCACTCGGCGGCGGGGCTCCAGCTCCGGGACGCGTGCGCAGAAATCATGCGGGCCCAGGGGCATCCTGAGCCCGCCGGCCGGGCCAAGCTGACATGTGCCTATAACCTGCCGGCCCGGTATGTGCTCCACACCGTAGGGCCCATCGTGGGCAGATGGGTGACCTGGAAGGACCGGCGGGAGCTGGCCGCCTGCTACCGCTCCTGCCTGGCGCTAGCCGCGGAGCATGGTCTCCGCAGTGTGGCCTTCTGCTGCATCTCCACCGGGGAGTTCCACTTTCCAAACCAGGAGGCCGCCGAGATCGCCGTGAGAACGGTCCGGGAATTTCTGGAGCAGCAGACAACTTCCGTAGAAAGGGTGATCTTCAATGTTTTCAAAGACCTGGACGCAGCCATCTACCGCCGTCTCCTCGGACCCGATTGAGCAGCTGAAGGGGGCCCTGGCCTCTGCGGACGCAGTGGTGGTCGGGGCGGGGGCGGGTCTGTCCGCCTCTGCGGGGATGACCTACTCCGGCGAACGGTTCCGGCGGTATTTCAGCGACTTTCAGTCCAGGTACGACATCCAGGACATGTACTCCGGCGGATTCTATCCCTTTGAAAGCCTGGAGGAGTACTGGGCCTGGTGGAGCCGGCAGATCCTGGTAAACCGCTATGAAAAGGCGCCGAAGCCTGTATATGGCGATCTGCTGAAGCTGATAAAGGACAAGGACTACTTTGTCCTGACCACCAATGTGGACCACCAGTTCCAGCTGGCGGGCTTCGACAAGCAGCGGCTGTTCTACACCCAGGGGGACTATGGCCTGTGGCAGTGCTCCAAGCCCTGCCATCAGGAGACCTATGACAACGAGGAGACCGTCCGCAAAATGTTTGCAGAACAGAGGGACATGCGGATCCCCACGGAGCTGGTGCCACGCTGCCCCAGGTGCGGCCGTCCCATGGCCATGAACCTGCGGTGCGACGATACCTTCGTCCAGGATGCGGGCTGGTATGCCGCCGCCCGGCGGTACGAGGACTTCCTACGGCGGCACAGGGGACGGCGGCTGCTGTTCCTGGAGCTGGGGGTGGGCGGCAACACCCCGGGCATCATCAAGTATCCCTTCTGGAAGATGACCCTGGAGAACCGGAGCGCTGCCTATGCCTGTATCAATCAGAAGGAGTCCTATATTCCCCCGGAGATTCGGGGGCGGTCTGTCTGCATCCCTGCGGACATCGGACATATTCTGAAACGACTCACCCTGCTGGAGCACTGAGACCTTCCCCCACCCGGGGAGGCGCATTGAAATCCCTGCTTGCCGGTGATCCCTGTGTAAATGGGACAGAGGTGCGGAAGACTCGGTGGGGTCTCCACGGGAAAATGGACTACCATCCCCAAATGCCTGCCGGCAGCTGAAACGGCTTGCGTCAAAGCCGCGTTTGCAACGGTATTGACAAGAACACACAGCTTGCGGGATCACGTTGCCGCCCAATCCTTCGCTGCGGTCCGATGTTTTCACAGCTCACGGCAGTTCTCAGGGATATGAAAAAGGCCTCCGGCAAGATGCCGGAGGCCCTTGTTTTTTAGCGATGGAGGGTTTTCCAGGCGGCTTCGGCCTTCCGGTGCTCCGCATACAACCGGTACCGGAACGGATAGTCCGGGCTTGCAGAACAGCTGGACTGTACCGGCGAACCGATCCACGCAGCTCGCTGCCCTGCCGTATGGGAACCCCGACCGCAGTTTTAAATCCCAATACTCATCAGGATCTGTGCAGCAAGCCACAGCAGCAGCGCGGACACCACAGCCATGCTCCTGGGGTACTTGCCCGCGGCGCCGGAGGAGATCCGGTCCAGGATGGAGTGGAGCAGCACCTCACAGATCAGGAACACAGCGCCGCCCAGGATCCCGACCCGCAGCACGTCCAGCACCGTCGGCACACTGCCGGCGCACAGAGAGAGCACGCCGAACGCCACAGTGCCCACGATCAGCGAGGTTGCCCAGAACCGGTGGTTCTCCCCAAAGAGGATCACCTCCAGGACCAGCGCGAGGAGAGAGAGGGCCGCCAGCGTGGGAATGTCCAGCGCGGGCAGGATGATGTTGGGGACCAGCGCCGCTGCAATCTGGGCGGCAAGACCCGCTGCCAGCAAGGTCACGGAAAGGCAGATGGACGCCGTGCACAGCGGCGATACAATGATCTTTTTCAAACAGCATCAACCTCCCCACTCTGTCGCAGACGTGCTGACATCTGCACCGGTGACATACGCGCAGGCGGAACTGACGCCACGGGCAACCGCCCGCGAGGTGACGGTGGCGCCGGTGATCGCGTCCACACCACCGCCCACCTCCGCCTCTCCGGAGGTGCCGACGAACTGTACCAGAAAATCAATGTCCGTCAATGCGTTCCGGCCCAGGCCGAAGGTCTCCTCCATGTCCCGGACCACCAAACCTGTTACATGGCCATTGCTGTCCACACCGGTCCACTGGCGGATGGGGCCGGCATAGCCGTCCACAGTGGTCTCTATGATCCAGCCGCCTTCCCCTTTCCAGACGGCCGTAATATTGGCATCGGTCCCCGTGTCCTCTTCCGGGGTGAAGACCGTGCTTCCGGGAAGCAGGGTCTCCATCATCTCCTGTTGCTCCGCTGCGGCGTTTGCGGCCGCGGCGGGAGCCACGGCATTCCCAGCCACTACCAGGATCAGGCCGGCAAGCAGCAGGGAACCGGCACTGACAAGCAGCTCTTTTGCCTTCATCGAAGGCCTCCTTTCCGTTGCGGCGCGCCGAACAGGCGGGTGGGCGTGAAGCGCTCCAGCAGCCAGGACGCGGCATTCATCAGTAAAATCGCGTAGGTGACGCCCTCCGGGTAGAGACCGACGGAGCGGAAGAGCACGGTCAGCACGCCGCAGCCGATCCCATAGAGCACCTGCCCGCCAGGTGTGGCGGGGGAGGTGGCATAGTCCGAGGCCATGAAGAGGGCCCCCAGCAGGACCCCGCCGCCCAGAAGACTGTACAGCATCCACCGAAGCGGTTCCATCGGTGCGAAGGCGAAGCTCAGGACCGCCATCGTTCCGAGATAGCTGAGGGGGATCCGCAGCTTGATGACCCCGCGGACCACCAGATATCCGCCCCCGATCAGCAGCGCCAGCGCGGAGACCTCACCGATACACCCACCGATGCTGCCCAGGAACATCTCCGAAAGCGGGACGTCCGGCAGCGCGGGCATCACCATGCTGTGGAGGGGCGTGGCGGCTGTGACCACGTCTGCGGAGCCCAGGTCCAGGGGAACGGATGCCCCAGGGGCCGCGAAACGGGTCATGGACGCGGGAAACAGCAACAGCAGCAGGGCGCGGGCCGCCAGCGCGGGATTGAAAATGTTCTGGCCCAGGCCACCGAAGGCAGCCTTCACTACAATGACGGCAAACACCGCACCCACCGCCGCCATCCAATAGGGCACGGTGGCCGGGAGCGTCAGCGCCAGCAGCAGCCCCGTGACGGCGGCCGAGAGATCTTCCACGGTCTGGTACCGGCCGGTAAGCTTGCTCCAGAGCGCCTCGGCCAATCCTGCGGCCGCAATGGATACCGCCGCAAGCAGCAGGCAGCGGAGCCCGAAGAAGATCGTTCCCGCCAGGAGGGTGGGCAGCAGCGCGATCAAAACGTCCAGCATGATCCGCCGGGTGTTGTCGCCGCAGCGGATATGCGGGGATGAAGACATGGCAAACCTCATGATGGTTCCTCCCTTACCCGCTGTTTTCCCTCCCGGATCGCCGCCACGATGGGCAGCTTCCCCGGGCAAGTGTAGGCGCAGCAGCCGCACTCCACGCAGTCCAGAATGCTGTATTGCCGAAGCATTCCCACATCCCGGCAGCGGGAGAAGCGATAGAGGTACAGCGGCTGGAGCCCCATCGGGCAGACGGACACGCACCTGCCGCAGCGGATGCAGGAGGGGTGGGGAGACTCCAGGTCATCGGCGTTGGTCAGCGCCACAATGGCGTTGGTGCCCTTGATTACCGGCGTGGAGAGATCCGCCTGGGAACGGCCCATCATGGGGCCTCCGGCGATGACCTTCCACACATCCCCCTGCAGGCCGCCCGCCGCCTCGATGGCGTGGGCGAAAGGCGTCCCGATGGGGACGATCAGGTTTTTCGGCTCCTTGATCCCGTGGCCGGTGATCGTGACGATCCGGCGGAGGATGGGCTCCCCGTCCGCCACGGCCCGGCATACGCTGGCGCAGGTGGCGATGTTGAAGACCGCACACCCCACATCCTTGGGAAATCCGCCGGAGGGGACCTGGCGGCCGGTGACTGCCTGGATGAGCTGCTTCTCCGCCCCCTGGGGGTAGCGGGTGGGCAGCACGACCAGTTCCACCTCGTCCTGCTGCTTCAGCTTGTCCGTCAGGATCGAAACGGCCCGCTCCTTGTTGTCCTCAATGGCGATCACTGTCCGCCGGGGCTTCAGCAGCTGCCGCAGCAGCCGCAGTCCGCGAATCGCCCGGTCCGCATCCGTGCAGAGTAGGGCGTCATCCGCCGTGATATAGGGCTCACACTCACAGGCGTTGGCGATCAGGGTCTCCACCTTCCCGATGTTCGCCTTGATATCGGTGGGGAACGTGGCACCGCCCATGCCCACCAGCCCGGCCTCTCGAATGCGGCGGATCAAGGCGTCGGCGTCCAGGGCATCCGTGTCGGCGCAGGGCGGGACCGCGCTGTGGTAGGTGTTCTGAAAGTCGTTCTCGATCACCACAGCCAGATGGGGCTGGCCGCTGGGGTGGCTCCGGGGCTCCACGGCCTTCACAGTGCCTGACACCGAGGCGTGAACAGGGACGCACAGTCCCTCGCCGTCACCGATCTTCTGCCCCATGTCCACATGGTCCCCGGCCTTTACCAGGGGCGTGCAGGGCTTTCCGATATGCTGGAGCAGCGGAATGACCACCTCCCGCGGCGGCGGGCAGTCCTCCAGCGGTGCTCCGCTGGACAGCTCCTTGCGCCCCGCGGGGTGGACGCCACCCCAGAAGGTTTGCTTTCGCAGCATATGATCTCACCTCTCCTCATGTTCCGTTTATGAATGAAAATAGGCGTCACAGCCCCCCGTCCAGGAGGCGG
This sequence comes from Oscillibacter sp. KLE 1745, assembly GCF_000469445.2. Lineage (NCBI taxonomy): Bacteria > Bacillati > Bacillota > Clostridia > Eubacteriales > Oscillospiraceae > Oscillibacter > Oscillibacter sp. KLE 1745. The sequence goes on from NZ_KI271655.1 coordinate 18,763, forward strand.
AGCCGTCTGCGTAGACCCACAACGCCTCTGCGCCATACGTCTCCAGCAGGATCCGGCCGCTCTCCTCATCCATGATGAATGCCGCCGTGGAGAGGGCGTCTGCCAGCCCCGAGTCCGCGCAGATGACCGTCACGGACCGGTAATGCCGGGCGGGCCAGCCGGTATCCGGGTCTATGATATGGTGGTAGGCGACGCCGTCCACCGTGTAATACCGTTGATAGTCCCCGCTGGTGACCACTGCGCCGCTGGTGATATCCAGGCGCTGGACATACTCCGTGTCGTCCCCATCAGGGTTCTGGACGCCGATCACCCAGGGGCTGCCGTCGGGTTTGGGGCCCGTGACGCAGACGTTGCCGCCCAAACTCAGCACCATGCCCGTCGGCAGTGCGGCGGCCACGGCACCGGCGGCGTACCCCTTGGCGACAGCCCCCACGTCCAGGCGCTGTGCCGGGTCCGTCAGATACACCGTGGAGGCCGCTTCATCCAGCACGACATTGTCAAAGGAGGTATGCTCCAACGCGGCCTGGATAGCATCCTCCTCTGGGAGATAGGCATGCTCCGGGTCGTTGACGGACGCCTCACGGGCCTCGTGCCACAGCAGAAGGGCGCTCCCCATGGCGGCATTCACCTTGCCGCCGCTGTCCGCATACAGGTCCCGGCACAGGAGCAGCAGGTCCAGGATCCGCGCATCCACCGTCACCGGGGCGATCCCCGCCTGGTCATTGACGGTCTTGAGGTTATGGATCCCCTCATAGTCGTTGTAAATGTCGTAGAGCTGGTGGTATTCCAGCAGCAGATCGTGAGCCATCTCCGCCGTCTCTGTAAAGTCCTCCTGGCTCTCCGCATAGCCCATGACCGTGGTCACTGTATCGAACACGTCCAGAAAGGTCGCCTGATATTGCTTGGGCCTCGTCTCCACCTCCTCCGGAGCGGCGCAGGCGGTCAGAAGGAGGCAGGGGAGCAGCAGGGACAGCAGCCGGAGCCTCACCGGAGTTTTTCCAGCAGGGCCTGGAAGCCGCCGATGGAGATGGTGACGCTGGAGGCCAGGTCCGCCTCTGCGGGCTTGGTGGCCTCATCCACCGCGATGCCCGCCACCTCGTCCAGGGTCTTGCCGGTGACATAGGCGGCAAAGGCCGCCGCCTGTTCATTCCACTCCTTGCCGATGCTGCTGACGGCGCCCATGCCGTAGTCCGCTCCCCGGTCATTCTTGCTGGGCACCGGGGCGGAGAGATCCGTGAGGAGCTGTCCCTGGCCGTCAAAGCTGACCTGGGCCTGCACGGCGTCGATCACGCAGGAGGTGATGGCATCTCCGTTCATGGTCACGGCGGCGATGTTCACATTGGTCTCCACCATGCCGGCGGCGCCCTCTGGTGCATTGCCGGCGGCCATGGAATTGCTGGTCACCAGCCGCAGCTCATCTCCGGCCTGAGCGCCCAGTGGCTGGGCGCGGTCCACCGCCTCCGCGATGGCGTTCTGGAAGCCGCCGATGGAGATGGTGACGCTGGAGGCCAGGTCCGCCTCTGCGGGCTTGGTGGCCTCATCCACGGCAATGCCCAGCACCTCATCGGCCGTCTTGCCCACTACATAGTCCGCCAGAGCCTGGGCCTGCTCGTTCCACTCTTTTCCGATGCCGCTGATGCTGCCCATGCCGTAATCAGCGCCCAGTTCATTTTTGCTGGGCACCGGGACGGTGAGATCCGTGAGGAGCTGGCCCTGGCTGTCAAAATTTGCCTTTGCCTGTACGGCGTCGATCACGCAGTCAGTGATGACGCCCGTCTCATCCACGGTGACGGCGACGATCGTCACATCCGTTTGGATCAGACCGTCCTCCTCTCCCGCACTGGCGCTGGAGGATAGGGAGCCCACCGCATAGAGGCCGGTGCGGAGGCTGCCCTGGCTGTCATGGGACGAACCTTCCTCCGCATCCGCGGAACTCTGGAGAACATCCGCTGTCGTGGCGGGCCGGCCGCTGCAGCCGACAGTTGTGAAAAGAGCTGCTGCGACTAAAATCGCTGTTAAAAATTTTTTCATCCGATTTTCCTCCGATCCTGGGATTGATGCGGCGTAGAGATGAGCTCCCAGAAATGAGCATAGTACTTCTGATTTGTTACTTTTTTATCATATCAAAAAAGCGTGTATCCTGTAAAGTATTTTCAACGAATTCTATAAAAAGTGGAAAAGATATCCGAATTCTTGGAAAGAAGCTGTGAAAATTGAAAGCCTTTCACAAAAGAAACCGTCAAGAAACAATCGCTCCACTCAAAAGGAAAAAGCATTCCGCGTTTTCGGGGGCTTTTCCGGCTTTGTCGCTGTCCGGTGCGGCGATTTTCTGCAATAGAACCGGGAAAAACGATTCAAATTTCTGCGGTATGATATTGCCATTGCCTTTGCGGCGCAACATCCGCCGGGCCTTGACAGTATGTTTCTTATGGGAATCAAGGGCTCCCGAAGCGAGCTGCCGGGACTCGGAGTGGTCATCAAAGAATGGGACGCCATCACCATGGCGAACCCCAGTAGTGTTCGCATGGAAATCAACGAGGCAAAGAGAGGTGGCGTCTTCGATTCCCGCAATGGGATGATACTGAAAATATACAGCCTCATTGATGTCGGCGAACATGCCGGCAGTGGCATCGCAATATCTTTCACGTATGGCGCCTGTAATCACAGAGCGGTTTGAGCCGGAGGGGACTCTGCTGGAGCTCTTCCTTAAGAAAAACAGCGATAAGTGTAAGGGTGGAAGAGACCATCATGACATACCTGGCCGATCATTCCGAAGCAAAGCATCGGAAATTGCAGAGTCTATTGGCCTGAAGCCGTCCTGTACAAGAGATTATCTGAATGATCTGATTTCAGGGGGCCATCGTGACCAGGGGCGGGAATCGAAGCTATCAGCTAAAAATGGGACAGTTTAGAGAATATCATCGGAAATGAGACCCTGACAGAAAAAGAGAAGTATTTTTAGAACGACAGCGGTATGGAATTCCATGCCGCTGTTCCGGAAGGAATACAGACATGCACTATCTGAGCCGTTTGAGATGGTATTGAAAGATAGAACCTTTGCGGAATCAAGAACTTGCGTATACGTTTTTCTACATACCGACTTCCGGTACGGCCTCTGGTATCATGTTCGCCGTAAAACGGGAGGAGGCGCGTCCCTTCATAGAAAAACTGGCAGATCCGCGTATAGCTTTTTGGAACTGGAGGAAATCTTACAATTACGGCACTAAAATAACAAGGCCCACAGCGGCAGCTGCCGCTGTGG
>NZ_KI271656.1:0-1524 GCF_000469445.2 Oscillibacter sp. KLE 1745
TAAACTGTACCCCATAAAATGGACACATTGGATTTGACCCACGGCCCCGATTGGTGGACACGCATTTGACCCATAGGGTCAGAGGCGCCTCATCTGTGATAAAATAAGATCACCAGATGGAGGTGCTGCATGAGCGCAAAAAAACAATTCACGCCGGAGGAGATCCGGCATCTGCGGGCAAACCCGTACACACGGTGCGTGACAGCGGACATGATCTCCTACACTCTCGCTTTCAAGGAGGCGTTCTGGACCTTGAGCCTGCAAGGTTACACCGGCCCGGCCGCTTTCCGCAAGCTGGGCTATAACACGGAAGTCCTGGGCTTTGAGCGGGTTCACAACACCACCAAGCGCATTCGGCGGGAAGCCAAGTCTCTGGAAGGGCTGCGTGAGGGCACCCGGGGCGGCGTGCGCCTGCAAAGGGAGACAACACCGACGGACTCTCCGTCTGGCGAAGCTGCCAGACGGATGCGGCGGGAGATCCTGTGCCTCCAGCAGCAGATGGCGTTTTTAAAAAAAGTTATGCGGCTGCACGACAAACCGGAAAAGTAGTCATGGACACTGCCGGAGAACGGTTCGCGGCCATCCAGGAAGCGTTGACAGACCGGAAGAACATCCTCACCGTGAAAGAGCTGTGCGAATTGGCCGGTGTGTCCCGCTCCGGCTATTACAACTGGGTGCGTTCCGAACGAGCCAGGGAAACGAGGGAGCAGAAGGACCGAGCCGATTTTGAGAGGATTTTGGAGGCGTACCAGTACCGCGGCTACGCAAAGGGCGCCCGGAGTATCCATATGCGGCTGCTGCACATGGGCGTGCGGATGAATGTGAAGAAGATCCGCCGGCTCATGCGGAAGTACCGTCTCGCCTGCCCCATTCGGAAGTCGAATCCCTACCGCAGATTACAGAGGTCCATCCGGATGGGCAGCACCGCGGAAAATCTGGTGAACCGGGAATTTGAATCCCGCGGCCCCAGGGCCGTCCTCCTGACGGATATTACCTATATCCCTTTGAATGGGAAGTTCTGCTATCTGTCCACGATCCTGGACGCCTGCACGAAACAGGTCTTATCCTATGCCGTGAGCGAATCTCTGGAAGTGGATTTCGTTCTGGAGATGGTGGAGCGGCTGGTGCAGAACTACGGCGCCTCGCTGAACAAAGAGACTGTGATCCACAGTGACCAGGGCACCCACTACACCAGCTTGAAGTTCATTCAACTGGTGGAGAGCCGGGAGCTGCGGCGCTCCATGTCCCGCAGGGGCAACTGCTGGGACAACGCACCCCAGGAGAGCTTTTTCGGGCACATGAAGGACGAGCTGGCCGGCGAGATCCCCGGTTGGACATCCTTTGCGGATGCGAAAGCGTCCATTGACCGCTGGATGGATTACTACAACAAGGACCGCTGCCAGTGGGATCTGGCGAAGCTGTCGCCCAATGAATTTTACGATTACATCACCACAGGTGAGTACCCAACTGGTATGCTGCCGCAATGGGTCAAATGAAAATGTCCTTGACTTGGGGAGCACTTTA
>NZ_KI271657.1:0-1820 GCF_000469445.2 Oscillibacter sp. KLE 1745
CAGGGAAACACGGTGCGGAGGGGCTTTTTCAGGAGATATCCAACAGCTCAAAATTTACGCCGCATAAAACAAGGAATAAAAGCCTGCCCGAACACCCTCAAAAAATAAAACTGAGATTGATAATATTCTGATAACTCTGGACCGTTGGGATGGCTATTAAGGTCAGGGGATGGTATTGTGTGTTGCTGCAAAGGAGGCGACACAGATGCGAAAGACACTGGAAAATTTATATTACGGCAACATCACGCCATGCGACCGGCAGGTAGAACCAGGATCTGATTTGCAAAGAGCAATGGAGAAAGCGGAGAAGTGTGAGGAAAAGCTGATAGCGCGGCTCAAAGACGAAGAAGAGCATCTGCTTCTGAATCTAGTGAACGCGCAGGACGAGATCAGCAGTACGCTTGCCATCGAAAAGTTCATCCTGGGCTTCCGCCTGGGAATGATGCTGGCCGTAGAGAGTTTCGATGAAAATGACGGCTGCCTGACAGACATCATGGAGGGATGAACGGTATGGCAAAGCGCAGAGCAAACGGCGAGGGTAGCATCCGCAAGCGAAAGGATGGCCGCTGGGAGGGCCGATACACAGCGGGGCGGGACTCCGCCACAGAAAAGCCTATCTACAAGAATGTCCTCGGTAAGACGCAGGGTGAGGTCAAAGAAAAGCTGAAGAAGGCGATCGCAGATAGCCAGCACTTGGATGTGAGTAAAGCCAAGACCTATACCGTGGGGGCATGGATCAAGCTATGGTACGAGGTGTACGCCGAACCTCGCCTGCGGGAGAAAACAAAGGAATACTACCTGAACTACATCGACAACCATATTGTTCCGAGAATCGGCAAGGTTCTACTGGAGAAATTGACGACCATTCAAATTCAGAAGTTTTACAATGACCTTCAAAAGAATGGGCGTGTTCAGCGGTACGCACACATCGAATTGAAAGACAAAGGGCTGAGTACCAGAGTAGTCCGGGGCATCCATACTCTGCTGAACAACTGCCTGGAGCAGGCAGTTGCCGAAAGGATCATCCTGACCAATCCGGCAAAAGGATGCAAACTGCCGAAAATGGAGAAGAAAGAGATGAAGATCCTGCCACAGGAGAAGATCGGACCATACTTGATGGAGGCAGACAAAAGGGGCCTGCTGGCGGCGTACTATCTGGAACTGACCACGGGACTGCGGAGAGGGGAACTTCTTGCCCTTCTCTGGACTGACCTGGATGTCGAAAATAGGACCATCTCTGTGACAAAGCAGGTGAACCGTATCAAGGGGAAACTGGTGGTGAGCCAGCCGAAAACACAGAACTCCGTGAGAACGCTGGCAATTCCACAGCAAGCGGTGAATCTACTGATTGAGGAACACAAGAAACATCCAAGAAACCCGTATATGTTCCCGTCACCCAAGACGGGCACCATGTTCGACCCGGATTCCTTCCGACATACCCATGATAAGATACTGAAGGCCATCGGCGCGGAACACATCCGGTTCCACGACTTGCGCCACACGTTCGCAACACTATCCCTAAAGAACGGTGTAGACGTCAAAACATTATCCGGCACCTTGGGCCACTACTCGGCAGGCTTCACCCTCAGCACCTACACCCACGCCACCGCGGACATGAAACGGGATGCGGCGGATACCATCGGAAACGTCATCAGCCAAGCAATGTGAAAAACAGACAAAAAGACAATCGAAAATTCTACACAGGAAAACCGAGAGAAATGACAGAAAAGCGGCACCGGGTAGGGAATTTCCTGCCCGGTGCCGTTCAATCCTCTCTGTTCCGGTTTAAAGTGCTCCCCAAGTCAAGGACATTTTCATTT
>NZ_KI271658.1:0-526 GCF_000469445.2 Oscillibacter sp. KLE 1745
CAGCATAAAATGCTGTTCGCCGCCAGCAAGTTTGATATCAATAAATTTGGAGGAACTTATGATAAAAAGAATGATGATGGCATTATGTATATTCGTTTGTACCTTTACTTTAGTTGCGTGTTCTGGACAACAAACAAACGAACCACTTACTTTAGGTGTCAATGCGATAATAACAGAAATTGATAAAGAAAATAAAATCATAACCACAAAAGATAGCGAAGAAAAAGGTGTTTTAGGGAATGATTGTCTTATTGACTGTTCCAAAATTCCAATGATTTATTGTAATTATGATACACAAAATGTTGTAGCTATAACTCTTGATGATTTACAGGTTGGGGACGAAATCATTTTGACTATTCGGAATTCGGAAATAGAAAATCTCCAAAAGGAAGATGACAATAAAACAAAAATAGCGGTTGAACAATTACAATTAGGCACACAGAGAATTAAATAATTTTCAATTTCTCATACCCAGATTAACAAGTAAATACGGAAAATCAGACCGTTGACTGGTCGCACTATGCGA
>NZ_KI271659.1:0-29980 GCF_000469445.2 Oscillibacter sp. KLE 1745
TTCTTTTGGACCGTGCACGGCCCGTTTTCTTTTCGGCAAGACCGAAAAGAAAATGGGGGGTGCATCTGCCCAGCCATCAGCATGGCTGAAATTCCAGCGTCCAATGGGACGCACCCCCCGGAGGTATCTATGGATCGACTTCATGAAAACCGCATCTACACCGGCACGGTGGAATCCTACTCCAGCGAGGGTTTGGGCATCGTCCGCCTGGACGGCGCCGTGGTGTTCGTCCCCCAGGCCGTCCGGGGGGAGAGCATCGACCTGAAAATCACCAAGGTGATGAAGACCGCCGCCGCAGGGGAGATCGTGAAGATCCACAAGCCCTCTCCCGACCGGGCCCAGCCCGAGTGCCCCGATTACGGCCGGTGCGGCGGGTGCGACTTCCAGCACCTGACGTACCCCGAGGAGCTGTGGGCCAAGCGCCAGCGGGTCCAGGACGCCCTGACCCGCCTGGGGGGCGCAGACATCCGGGTGGAGGAGATCCTGGGGGCGAAGAACCCCCTCCACTACCGCAACAAGAGCCAGTACCCCGTGGGCGCGGACGGCGCCATCGGCTTCTACCGGGCCCGGTCCCATCAGGTGGTGCCGGTGAAGCGGTGCTTGATCCAGCCCGAGGCGGCGGACAAAACCGCCGCGGCGGTGGGGGAGTGGATGCGGCGCTACAAGGTCCCCGCCTACGACGAGGCCACCGGAAAGGGACTGGTGCGCCACGTGTACGTCCGGGTGAACCGGAAGGGCGAGAGCCTTTGCTGTGTGGTAATCAACGGCAGGCAGGCCCCCCGGGAGCCGGAGCTGGCCGCCTATGTCTGCGCCGCCGTGCCCCACACCGCGGGAGTGCTGGTGAACAGCAACACGAAGCGGGGCAACGTGATTCTGGGGGAGAAGTACCGCACCCTCTGGGGGCGGGACTATCTGATGGACACCCTCTGCGGCCTGGAGTTCAAGCTGTCGGTGCCCTCCTTTTACCAGGTGAACCGGGATCAGGCGGAAGCGTTGTACGGCAAGGCCCTGGATTATGCCGGCCTGACGGGGCGGGAGACGGTGCTGGACCTGTACTGCGGCATCGGCACCATTACGCTGTGCCTGGCGAAGCGGGCCGGACGGGTCATCGGCGCGGAGATCGTGCCGGCGGCCATCCGGGACGCCAAAGAGAACGCCGCCCGGAACCACATTGAAAACGCGGAATTCTTCTGCGGCGACGCGGCTGAGACAGCCGCACGGCTGGAGGCGGAGGGCCTGCGGCCGGACGTCATCACCGTGGACCCGCCCCGGAAAGGGCTGGCGCCGGAGGTGATCGGCTCCATCGCGGCCATGGGGCCGGAGCGGGTGGTGTATGTCTCCTGCGACCCCGCCACGCTGGGCCGGGACGTGAAGCGGTTCGGAGAGCTGGGTTACCGGGCCGTCCGGGCCTGTGCAGTGGACATGTTTCCCGCCACACGGCATGTTGAGAGCGTGGTGCTGCTGGAGAGGTATGATATGGATGGGAGGCGCATAGACCATGGCGAGAGAACGGATTCGGACGACCATCCCTGAAATTGTGGACTATTGGGCAAAGCACACGGGTGAATGCGGATTGAGCGTCGATTTCGCGGAGGCCCATGAGCGGTGCTGGCGCTGCGGCTGCCAGCGCAGTCTGGAACGCTGCCACATCGTCCCTGCTTCTCTGGGCGGCGAGGACACGCCGTCCAATTTTGTCATCTTGTGTAAGCGATGCCATTTGGAAACCCTAATGTGGCGGATCCGGAGGTCATGTGGGACTGGCTGCGGGCATACGGCGTGCCTTTTTATGACACCTTCTGGTGGGTAAACGGGATCGAAGAATACAAAAAGATATACGGGAGATCCTATGCAGAGGAACTCCGGACGCGGGGAATTTCCCCGGAGGACCCGGCATTCAAGGCGGTTTTGGACGAGCAGCGGCAGAAGGCGTCCTACCATTTCGGCGATCCCCATCTGAACATTGCCACACTGGCGGGGATCATCCGAATGGCGCTGAAGGCATACGACGCGGCTCACAGCCTGGAAACTGAACGGAATGTGACCGCCTATATCAACCGGAATGGATTCTGGCAGGGAAAATAAAGGAATTCCCCGACCCAATAAAACGGCCGAATCCCGGCATGATAGAGATGCCGCACTGCCGCGGCATCCGGCTGCTTGGATTTTTGCGGCCTGTACAGAAAACAGTTGTCAAATTCCGGCAGAGGGTGTATGATAGGACAAAGAAAGGCGGCCAGAGTACCGAAACAGGAGGAACGTTATGAACAAAACTGCAAGCATGGTCTTGAAGATCATCGGCGCCAGCCTGGCATTCGCAGCGGTTATCTGCCTGCTGATCGGCGGCTGGCATGACCTCAGCGTGGGATACAGCGGTATGAAGAAGCGGCTGGCCCGGAAATTCGGCTCCGAGTACGACGACTACGCCGACGAAGAGCTCTACGAGTAATCCAGAGCATAAAAAGGGCCCCATCCAGATGGATGGGGCCCTTTTCTGCCACAGGGCAACAAAAAACGGCTGGAAGAAATCCCCAACCGCAACGAAATTCCCCTTGACAGAGGAAAAAAACCATGGTAAAATAAGACGCTTATATGATGGCAGAGGATATTCCGCCATTTTTTATCGTTGAGATAACGATAGCATATTTCCCAGAACAATGCAAGAGCGGGATGCAGGAATTTTAACAACGATACCGTGCGTATCATTCCTGGCCGCGCCACCCGAAAAACCACGCGCCCGGCAGGACAGGGCGGGGCGCACAGAAGAAAGGTGAATGAGAAGATGGCCAAAGACAAGTACTACGGAAAGACCCTTCGTAAGAACTTCGCCAGGCACGAGGAAGTCATGCCCATGCCCAACCTTCTGGAGATCCAGAAGAAGTCTTACCAGGAGTTTTTGGACACCGGCCTCCGGGAGGTGTTCAACGACGTGGGCGCGATCACGGACTATCAGGGCAACCTGGAGCTGACCTTCATCGACTACAAGATGGATGAGGCGCCCAAGTACGACGTGGAGGAGTGCAAGGCCCGGGATGCCACCTACGCCGCGCCGCTGAAGGTGAAGGTCCGCCTGCGGAACAAGGAGACCGAGGAGATCAAGGAGCAGGAGATCTTCATGGGCGACTTCCCGCTGATGACCCACTCCGGCACCTTTGTTATCAACGGCGCCGAGCGCGTCGTGGTTTCCCAGATCGTCCGGTCCCCCGGTGTGTACTACGGCAAGGAGACGGACATCAAGACCGACCTGCCCATCCTCACCTCCACTGTCATCCCCAACCGGGGCGCCTGGCTGGAGTATGAGACCGACGCCAACGAGGTCTTCTGGGTCCGCATCGACAAGAACCGCAAGCTCCCCATCACCTGCCTGATCCGGGCCCTGGGCCTGAAGACGGACCAGGAAATCCTGGACCAGTTCGGCGACGATCCCCGCATCGTCACCACCCTGGAGAAGGACCCTTGCAAGAACTACGAGGACGCCATGCTGGAGATCTACCGGCGCCTGCGTCCCGGCGAGCCCCCCACGGTGGAGGCCAGCGAGACCCTGATCCACAACCTGTTCTTCGACCCCCGGCGCTACGACCTGTCCACCGTGGGCCGGTACAAGTTCAACAAGAAGCTGTCCCTGTGGCAGCGCATCCCCGGCTACAAGCTGGTCTATCCCGTGGCAGATCCTGCCACCGGTGAGCTCCTGTTTGATGAGGGCCATCTGCTGACCAAGGACGATGCCCGCCTGCTGGATACGGTCGGCGTGGGAGAGGTCACCATCGACGTGGAGGGAGCGCCCCTGCGGGTCATGTCCAATAAGATGTGCGACCTGAGCCATTATGTGGACTTCGATCCCCTGGCCGAGTGCGGTATCAAGGAGCGGGTGCGCTTCGACGTGCTGCAGGAGCTGCTGGGCCAGTACAGCGGCGAGGAGCTGAAGGACCAGATCCGCCTGCACCGGGCCGATCTGGTGCCCAAGCATATCATCATTGATGATATCCTCACCTCCATCAACTATATGAACGGCCTGGCCCGGGGCATCTCCGTGAAGGATGACATCGACCACCTGGGCAACCGCCGCCTGCGCTGCGTGGGCGAGCTGCTGCAGAACCAGTTCCGCATCGGCTTTTCCCGGATGGAGCGGGTAATCCGGGAGCGCATGACCATCCAGGACCTGGATGTGGTCACCCCCCAGAGCCTCATCAACATCCGCCCCGTCACTGCCGCCATCAAGGAGTTCTTCGGCTCCAGCCCCCTGAGCCAGTTCATGGATCAGACCAACCCCCTGGCGGAGCTGACCCACAAGCGGCGTCTTTCCGCCCTGGGCCCCGGCGGCCTCTCCCGCGAGCGTGCCAGCATGGAGGTCCGCGACGTCCATTACAGCCATTACGGCCGCATGTGCCCCATCGAGACCCCTGAAGGTCCCAACATCGGCCTGATCTCTTATCTCGCCACCTATGCCCGGATCAATGAGTACGGCTTTATTGAGGCGCCCTACCGGGCGGTGGACAAGGAGACCTTCCACGTCTCCGACGAGATTGTCTATATGACCGCCGACGAGGAGGACAACTACATCGTCGGCCAGGCTGCTGAGCCTCTGGACGAGAACGGCTGCCTCATCAACGCCCGTATCACGGCCCGGCACCGGGACGAGATCGTTGAGGTGGACAAGGAGCGGGTGGACTACATCGATGTGTCCCCCCGGATGATGGTCTCCATCGCGACGGCCATGATCCCCTTCCTGCCCAACGACGACGCCAACCGCGCCCTGATGGGCGCCAACATGCAGCGTCAGGCCGTGCCTCTGCTGCGTCCCCACGCGCCCATTGTGGGCACCGGCATGGAGCACAAGATCTGCATCGACTCTGAGATCGCTGTCCTGGCGGAGGGCGACGGCGTGGTGACCTCTGTGGACGCCCGCCACATCACCGTCAAGTACGACAGCGGCGAGGTCAAGGACTACAAGCTGACCAAGTTCCTCCGGTCCAACCACGGCACCTGCATCAACCAGCGGCCCATCGTGGAGGTGGGCGAGCGGGTTCACGGCTGGGGCACCGACGAGAACGGCCAGACCGTGGATCCCACCGTCCTGGCGGACGGCCCCGCCACTGAGCAGGGCGAGATCGCCCTGGGCCAGAACATCCTGGTTGGCTTCATGACCTGGGAGGGCTACAACTACGAGGACGCCGTGCTGCTGAACGAGCGTCTGGTGCGGGAGGACCTGTATACCTCCATCCACATCGAAGAGTACGAGATCGACGCCCGGGACACCAAGCTGGGCCCGGAGGAGATCACAAGAGACATCCCCAATGTGGGCGAGGACGCCCTGAAGGATCTGGACGAGAACGGCATCATCCGCATCGGCGCGGAGGTCCGTTCCGGCGACATCCTGGTGGGCAAGGTCACGCCCAAGGGCGAGACCGACCTCACCGCCGAGGAGCGGCTGCTGCGGGCCATCTTCGGTGAGAAGGCCCGGGAGGTCCGGGATACCTCTTTGAAGGTCCCCCACGGCGAGAGCGGCATCATCGTGGACGCCAAGGTCTTCACCCGGGAGAACGGCGACGAGCTGGGGCCCGGCGTGAACATGGTAGTGCGGGTGTATATCGCCCAGCGCCGGAAGATCCAGGTGGGCGACAAGATGGCAGGCCGCCACGGCAACAAGGGCGTCGTGTCCCGGGTCCTGCCGCAGGAGGATATGCCCTTCCTGCCCGACGGCACGCCGCTGGACATCGTGCTGAATCCCCTGGGCGTGCCCAGCCGTATGAACATCGGCCAGGTGCTGGAGGTCCATCTGGGCTACGCCGCCCAGAAGCTGGGCTGGAAGGTAGCCACCCCCATCTTCGACGGCGCGTCTTACAGCGACATTCAGGAGCTGCTGCAGCAGGCGGGCCTGGATCCTGAGGGCAAGAGCGTGCTGTACGATGGCCGCACCGGCGAGCCCTTCGACAACAAGGTCACCGTGGGCTACGTGTACTTCCTGAAGCTGCACCATCTGGTGGACGACAAGATCCACGCCCGCTCCACCGGCCCGTACTCCCTGGTCACTCAGCAGCCGCTGGGCGGCAAGGCCCAGTTCGGCGGCCAGCGCTTCGGCGAAATGGAAGTCTGGGCCCTGGAGGCCTATGGCGCAGCCTATACCCTGCAGGAGATCCTGACGGTGAAGTCTGACGACGTCACCGGCCGCGTCCGGACCTACGAGGCCATTGTCAAGGGCCACAACGTGCCCCAGCCCGGTGTGCCGGAGTCCTTCAAGGTGCTGGTGAAGGAGCTGCAGTCCCTGTGCCTGGACATTCAGGTGCTGGACAAGGACGGCAACGTCATCGAACTGAAGGAAGACGAGGACGCTATGGACACCTTCAACCTGGCCCGGATGGACGCCGACGACGACCGGCACCGCGCCTTCTCCGAAGAGGCGGAGTTCCAGGATTCCGGCTTTGACATCGAGGACGCCCCGGAGGATGCCGGCGCGGACATCGACGTGGACTTCGACGACGAATGATCCAGGATCGTATTGTTCGTCAACTCAACAATTCTGGATCATGTAAGGAGGAAATCGCAAGATGATCGACAACAACACTGGCAACAACATTGCCTTTGACGCGATTAAGATCGGCATGGCCTCTCCGGAGCAGATCCGCGCCTGGTCCTATGGCGAGGTGAAAAAGCCGGAGACCATCAACTACCGCACCCTGAAGCCGGAGCGGGACGGCCTGTTCTGTGAGCGCATCTTCGGACCCACCAAGGACTGGGAGTGCCACTGCGGCAAGTACAAGAAGATCCGCTACAAGGGCAAGATCTGCGACCGCTGCGGCGTCGAAGTCACCCGGGCCAAGGTCCGCCGGGAGCGCATGGGCCACATCGAGCTGGCCACCCCCGTCTCCCACATCTGGTATTTCAAGGGCATCCCCTCCCGGATGGGTCTGCTGCTGGACATCAGCCCCCGGATCCTGGAAAAGGTGCTGTATTTCGCCAACTATATCGTCACCGACCCCGGTGAGACTCCGCTGACCAAGAATCAGATCCTCTCCGAGAAGGAGTACCGGGATTACCGTGAGAAGTATGAGGACGACTTCCAGGCCGGCATGGGCGCCGAAGCCGTGAAGAAGCTGCTCCAGGACGTGGACCTGGAGGCCCTCTCCGCCCAGCTCCACGCAGAGCTGAAGGATGCCTCCGGCCAGAAGAAGGCCCGGATCGTCAAGCGGCTGGAGGTGGTGGACGCCTTCCGTCTGTCCGGCAACAAGCCGGAGTGGATGGTCATCGACGTGCTGCCTGTTATCCCGCCGGAGCTGCGCCCCATGGTGCAGCTGGACGGCGGCCGGTTCGCCACGTCCGACCTGAACGACCTGTACCGCCGGGTCATCAACCGGAACAACCGCCTGAAGCGGCTGATCCAGCTGAACGCCCCGGATATCATCGTCCGCAATGAGAAGCGGATGCTCCAGGAGGCTGTGGACGCCCTGATCGACAACGGCCGCCGGGGCCGCGCCGTCACCGGTGCCAACAACCGGGCGCTGAAGTCCCTCAGCGATCTGTTGAAGGGCAAGCAAGGGCGGTTCCGCCAGAACCTGCTGGGCAAGCGCGTGGACTACTCCGGCCGTTCCGTCATCGTGGTCGGCCCCGAGCTGAAGATCTATCAGTGCGGCGTGCCCAAGGAGATGGCCGTGGAGCTGTTCCGTCCTTTCATTATGAAGAAGCTGGTGGAGGACGGCACCGCCAACAACATCAAGTCCGCCAAGAAGATGGTGGACAAGGGTGTCACCGAGGTGTGGGACGCTCTGGATGTCATCATCAAGGACCACCCCGTCATGCTGAACCGCGCTCCGACGCTGCACCGCCTGGGCATCCAGGCCTTCGAGCCGGTGCTGGTGGATGGCCGGGCCTTGAAGCTGCACCCCCTGAACTGCACCGCCTTCAACGCGGACTTCGACGGCGACCAGATGGCCATTCACGTGCCCCTGTCGGCCGAGGCCCAGGCGGAGGCCCGCATCCTGATGCTCTCCGCCAACAACCTGCTGCGTCCCCAGGACGGCGGCCCCGTCACCGTGCCTACCCAGGACATGGTGCTGGGCTCCTACTACCTGACCATGGACCGCATGGGCAAGGCGGAGAAGGGCGCCGAGACCATCTGGTGCGAGGACGCCGGCGACACCAACCTCACCGCTCACTCCATCGTGGACGCAGATGACTTTGTGGCCGCCAACGACGCCCTGGAGAAGGGGCAGAAGAAGGCCGCCTACCGCCCTCTCCACTTCTACGCCAGCGAGGAAGAGGCCCTCATGGCCTACAACG
This sequence comes from Oscillibacter sp. KLE 1745, assembly GCF_000469445.2. Classification (NCBI taxonomy): domain Bacteria; kingdom Bacillati; phylum Bacillota; class Clostridia; order Eubacteriales; family Oscillospiraceae; genus Oscillibacter; species Oscillibacter sp. KLE 1745. Next base: position 8,272 of record NZ_KI271659.1, read on the forward strand.
ACCATGTGATTGGGCCCCACTGCCCCATCGGCGTGCGCCGCACCATGACCGTGGACGGCGTCAGCCACACCGCTGTGGTAGAGTCCACCCCCGGCCGTATCATCTTCAACCAGAACATCCCTCAGGACCTGGGCTTTGTGGACCGGACCGATCCCGCCCACGTCTGCGACTATGAGGTGACCTTCACCTGCGGCAAGAAGCAGCTGGGCCAGATCGTAGACCGCACCATCAACAAGCACGGCTTCACCGTGGCCGCTGAGGTGCTGGACGCCATCAAGGCCACCGGCTACAAGCACTCCACCCTGGCGGCCATCACGGTCTCCATCGCGGATATGACCGTGCCCCCCAAGAAGTACGAGCTGGTGGCGGCCTCCGAGCAGAAGGTGCTGGACATTGAGAACCAGTATAAGATGGGCTTCATGACCGAGCACGAGCGCTACAAGCAGGTGGTGCAGGTGTGGGAGAAGACCACCAACGATGTCTCTGACGCCCTGCAGAAGAACCTGGACCGCTATAACCCCATTTTCATGATGGCGGACTCCGGCGCCCGCGGTTCTATGAAGCAGATCCGCCAGCTGGCTGGTATGCGTGGCCTGATCGCCAACACCGCCGGCCGCACCATCGAGATCCCCATCAAGGCGAACTACCGCGAGGGCCTGACCGCCCTGGAGTACTTCATTTCCTCCAGAGGCGCCCGGAAGGGCCTGGCCGACACGGCTCTGCGTACCGCAGACTCCGGTTACCTGACCCGCCGCATGGTGGACGTCTCCCAGGATGTCATCATCCGGGAGGAGGACTGCCACGTGACCCACGGCATCAAGGTCTCCGAGATCAGCGAGAACGGCCAGGTGATCGAGAAGTTCTCCGACCGGCTCCGGGGCCGTTTCCTGGTGGGCGATGTGGTGGACGCCGATACCGGCGAGGTGCTGCTGTCCAGCACCAAGATGATGGACGAGAACGACGCCAAGATCCTGGAGACCCACAAGTGGGTCCAGGCCAACTACCGCGACGGCGACCGCTGCACCTTCGACCCGGCGGTTGACGAGCACCCCACCGTCATGATCCGCACCGTGCTGACCTGCAAGGCCCACAGCGGCGTGTGCGCCAAGTGCTACGGCATGAACCTGGCCACCCAGCAGCCTGTGGGTCCGGGCGAGGCGGTCGGCATCATTGCCGCCCAGTCCATCGGCGAACCCGGCACCCAGCTGACCATGCGTACCTTCCACACCGGCGGTCTGGCCGGCGGCGACATCACCCAGGGTCTTCCCCGTGTCGAAGAACTGTTTGAGGCCCGTAAGCCCAAGCGGATGGCTACTCTGGCAGAGATCGGCGGCACGGTCAAGTTCGAAGAGACCAGCAAGGGCAGCCTGGTGAACATCGTCATCACCGCACCTGACGGGGACACCCGCACCTACGCGGTGCCTCACACCGGCCTGCTGGTGAAGGATGGCGACGTGATCGAGGCCGGCCACCAGCTGACCTACGGTGCGTTGAATCCCCACGAGGTGCTGCGCATTCGCGGCGCTGACGCCGTGTACAACTACCTGATCCAGGAGGTCCTGCGGGTGTACCGCCAGCAGGGCGTGGATATCAACGATAAGCATATCGAGATCATCGTCCGCCAGATGATGCGCAAGGTCCGTCTGGAGGACGCCGGCGACACCAAGCTGCTGGACGGCTCTATGGTGGACGTCCTGGAGCTGGACGACGCCAACGAGGAGATCGACCGCCGCAACGCCGCCGGTGAGCGGCAGGAGAACGGCGAGCCTCTGCGCCACGCCGTAGGCACCCAGCTGCTGATGGGCATCACGAAGGCATCTCTCGCCACGGACTCCTTCCTGTCCGCCGCCTCCTTCCAGGAGACCACCAAGGTCCTGACGGAGGCCGCCATCAAGGGCAAGGCCGACCATCTGGTGGGCCTGAAGGAGAATGTCATCATCGGCAAGCTGATCCCTGCCGGCACGGGCCTGACGGCCTACCACACCTTTGCTGAGGAGTTGGTTCCCGGCCCGGCGCCTGTTGAGGCCGCCCCGGAGCCCATTCCCGCAGAGCTGTGATTCGCCGGACATCCCGCAGACACAAGACCGGGAGAGAGCCTGACCGCTTGCGGTCAGGCTCTCTTTTCAGATGCCGGGCATCGAGAGGCGGGGTGAAGGAGACGCCCCGCAGCCCGGGGCTGAAACGGTTCTGCTGAGAAGCGGATGACCAACGCCCCCCTTTATTTAAAATATCAAAGCTCCCTTGTTCCCAGGCGCACTGCGCCGTATCCGGACGGCGGCCAGAAACGGCCCGGAAACAGGGAGAAGTTCTCCTAAGATGTCTCCAGGTATCCGGCACGCCCGGGAGATGGGGAAAACGTCCAAAAGTCTGCGGATCATGGAAAATTTTTACCGAAAAATGTCTTGACGGATATGTTTCCCCATGGTATAATCCAAAAATGCGCGGATATTAGGATTCTGCGGATTTTGCCATGCGTTTCAGGAGGAATTTCCCGTGATCTCGGAGCTTGCTTCCCAGGAGAAGGTCATCGGCGTGAAGCAGTCCCGCAAGGCGATCCGGGAAGGCCGGGCCAAGCGGGTCTATCTCGCCTGTGACGCCGATCCCGCCATCACCGAGCCGGTGGCCGCCAGCTGTGCGGAGGCCGGCATCCCCGTAAAGACGGACTACACACTGTCCCAGCTGGGCCAGGCGTGCCGGATCAGCGTGGGCGCGTCCGTGGTGGCCGTCCTCTCCGCATAAAGAAATGGTTTTTTTCGGAATAGCTTCACCGCGTTCCGTAAAAAATAAGGGCTGTCGTGGTTACACGGCAGCGAAATTATGAAAGAAAGGAGAAATACACCGAATGCCTACTTTTAACCAGCTGGTCCGTAAAGGAAGAGAACAGGCTACCTACAAGTCCACTTCTCCCGCTCTGCAGTTTGGTCTGAACACCCTGAAGAACAAGACCACCGATCTGCCTTCTCCCCAGAAGAGAGGCGTGTGCACCGCCGTGAGAACCGCGACCCCCAAGAAGCCCAACTCCGCCCTGCGTAAGATCGCCCGTGTGCGTCTGACCAACGGCTACGAAGTCACCGCTTACATTCCCGGCGTGGGCCACTCCCTGCAGGAGCACTCCGTCGTGATGATCCGCGGTGGCCGTGTCAAGGATCTCCCCGGTGTCCGTTACCACATCATCCGCGGTACGCTGGATACCCAGGGCGTCTCCGGCCGTATGCAGGCTCGTTCCAAATACGGTGCCAAGCGGCCCAAGCAGAAGTAAGTCTGCGAACTGAGAGCTTTGCCGAATAGGTTTATATAGATGGCGGCCTCCGGGCCGCCGGGACGACCTCTTTGGCAGGCATCCACGGAAGGCTGCAATACGCCTTTTGAGTACCTATGAGATCATAGAATTATTATGAAGGAGGGAAGCATAGTGCCCAGAAGAGGTAATGTTCCCAAGAGAGAGATCCTGCCGGATCCCGTTTACGGCTCCGTCCTGGTCACCCGGCTGATCAATAGTGTCATGCTGGATGGCAAGAAGGGCGTGGCCCAGAAGGTGGTCTACGGTGCCTTCGACCAGATCAAGGAGAAGACCGAGAAAGACCCCATCGAAGTGTTCAACCAGGCCATGGAGAATATCATGCCCAGCCTGGAAGTCAAGGCCCGCCGTGTGGGCGGCGCCACCTATCAGGTCCCCATGGAGGTCCGTCCCGCCCGCCGCACGACCCTGGGTCTGCGCTGGCTGACGGCCTACGCCCGTTCCCGCAGCGAGCGCACCATGGCTGAGCGCCTGGCCGGCGAACTCATGGACGCCGCCAACAACACCGGCAGCGCCGTGAAGAAGCGCGAGGAAGTCCACAAGGCAGCCGAGGCCAACAAGGCGTTCGCCCATTTCCGCTGGTAAGTTAGGAGAAACAGTATGCCGAGAAAAACACCTCTTGAAAATACCCGTAATATCGGCATTATGGCTCACATCGATGCAGGCAAGACGACGACTACCGAGCGTATCCTGTTCTACACCGGCGTGAACTATAAGATCGGTGAGACCCATGATGGCACCGCCACCATGGACTGGATGGCCCAGGAGCAGGAGCGCGGCATCACCATCACGTCCGCCGCCACCACCTGCTACTGGTCCGGTTCCAAGAACCAGTTCAAGCCCACCCGGATTAACATCATCGACACTCCGGGCCACGTGGACTTCACCGTGGAGGTGGAGCGCTCCCTGCGCGTGCTGGACGGCTCTGTCACCGTGCTGTGCGCCAAGGGCGGCGTGGAGCCCCAGTCTGAGACTGTGTGGCGCCAGGCCGATAACTACAAGGTCCCCCGGATGATCTATGTCAACAAGATGGACATCATGGGCGCCGACTTCTACAACGTGCTCCGCATGATTGAGGAGCGCCTGAAGTGCAACGCCGTGCCCATCCAGCTCCCCATCGGCAGCGAGGATACCTTTAAAGGCATCATCGACCTGATCGAGATGGACGCGGACATCTACTATGACGATCTGGGCAAGGATATGCGCGTGGAGCCCATCCCCGCGGACATGGTGGACCTGGCAAACGAGTACCGGGAGAAGCTGATGGACGCCGTGTCCATGGTGGACGAGTCTATCATGGAGGCATATCTGGCTGGCGAGGAAGTTCCCACGGCCAAGATCCGTGCGGCCATCCGCAAGGCCACGATCGCCAATGAGATGGTGCCCGTCACCTGCGGCACGTCTTACCGCAACAAGGGCGTGCAGAAGCTGCTGGATGCCATCGTGGACTATATGCCCTCTCCCCTGGACATTCCGCCCATCAAGGGCGTGAACCCCAAGACTGATGAGGAGGACGAGCGTCCTGCGGACGACAACGCCCCCTTCTCCGCCCTGGCGTTCAAGATCATGACCGACCCCTATGTGGGCCGCCTGAGCTTCTTCCGCGTCTATTCCGGCCATCTGACCACCGGTTCCTCCGTGCTGAACAGCACCAAGAACGTCAAGGAGCGTATCGGCCGGATCCTGCAGATGCACGCCAACCACCGGGAGGATATCGAGGAGGTCTTCTCCGGCGATATCGAGGCTGCCGTGGGTCTGAAGAACACCACCACCGGCGACACCCTGTGCGATGAAAAGGCACCCATCATCCTGGAGTCCATGGAGTTCCCCGAGCCCGTCATCCGCGTGGCCATCGAGCCCAAGACCAAGGCCGGCCAGGAGAAGATGACCATGGGCCTCATCAAGCTGGCCGAGGAGGATCCCACCTTCAAGACCTACACGGATGAGGAGACCGGCCAGACCATCATCGCCGGCATGGGCGAGCTGCACCTGGAGATCATCGTGGACCGCCTGCTGCGCGAGTTCAAGGTGGAGGCCAACGTGGGCGCACCTCAGGTCGCCTACAAGGAGACCATCAAGAAGGCCGTGGACCAGGACACCAAGTATGCCCGTCAGTCCGGCGGCAAGGGCCAGTACGGCCATGTCAAGATCCACGTGGAGCCCAACGAGTCCGGCAAGGGTTACGAGTTTGTCAACGCCATCGTGGGCGGCGCCGTTCCCAAGGAGTATATCCCGGCTGTCGACGCCGGTATCCAGGGCGCCATGAACGCCGGCGTGGTGGCCGGCTTCCCCGTGGTGGATGTGAAGGTCACCCTGTACGACGGCTCCTATCATGAGGTGGACTCCTCTGAAATGGCGTTCAAGATCGCCGGCTCCATGGCCTTTAAGGAGGCTTGCCGCAAGGCCGATCCCACGCTGCTGGAGCCCATCATGAAGGTCAGTGTCATCGTGCCCGATGAGTATATGGGCGATGTCATCGGCGACCTGAACAGCCGCCGCGGCCAGATCATCCAGCTGGAGGCCCGTCCCGGCGCCCAGCAGATCGACGCCTACGTGCCCTTGGCCGAGATGTTCGGCTATGCCACCGACCTGCGGTCCCGCACCCAGGGCCGCGGCCAGTACACCATGGAGCCCAGCCACTACGTGGAGATCCCGAAGAATATCCGGGATAAGATCGTGGAGACCCGCAATAAGCCCCAGGCGTAAGGAAAAAGGGATTGATTTTCCCTCCATTATACGGTAAAATAAGCAATGCTGAGAAAAACCGCATTGCACCCAACAGATTTTGAAAATTGACAGGAGGATTTTCAAATGGCTAAGCAGAAATTTGAAAGAACCAAGCCCCATGTTAACATCGGCACCATTGGTCACGTCGACCATGGCAAGACCACGCTGACCGCCGCCATTACCAAGTGGCTGTCTCTGCAGGGCAAGGCTCAGTTCGAGGCTTATGACTCCATCGACAAGGCCCCCGAGGAGAAGGAGCGCGGCATTACCATCAACACCGCTCACGTGGAGTATGAGACCGAGAAGCGTCACTATGCCCACGTGGACTGCCCGGGCCACGCCGACTATATCAAGAACATGATTACCGGCGCTGCCCAGATGGACGGTGCTATCCTGGTTATCGCCGCTTCCGACGGCCCCATGGCTCAGACTCGTGAGCACATCCTGCTGGCCCGTCAGGTGGGCGTGCCCGCCATCGTCGTGTTCCTGAACAAGTGCGATCAGGTCGACGACCCCGAGCTGCTGGAGCTGGTGGAGATGGAGGTCCGTGAGCTGCTCTCCAAGTATGAGTTCCCCGGCGACGACATCCCCATCATCAAGGGTTCCGCTCTGAACGCTCTGATTTCCGAGTCCAGCGATCCCGCCGCTCCCGAGTATGCCTGCATCAAGGAGCTGATGGATGCTGTTGACGACTATATCCCCACCCCCGACCGCAAGGAGGATATGCCTTTCCTGATGCCCGTCGAGGACGTGTTCACCATCTCCGGCCGCGGCACCGTGGCTACCGGCCGTGTGGAGCGTGGTGTCCTGAAGCTGAGCGAGGAAGTCGAGATTGTTGGCCTGACCGACGAGAAGAAGAAGACCGTCGTCACCGGCATCGAGATGTTCCACAAGCTGCTGGACTACGCTGAGGCCGGCGACAACATCGGCGCCCTGCTGCGTGGCGTGGACCGCAACGGCATCGAGCGCGGCCAGGTTCTGGCGAAGCCCGGTTCCATTCATCCCCACACCAAGTTCAAGGGCCAGGTTTACGTCCTGACCAAGGACGAGGGCGGCCGTCACACCCCCTTCTTCAACAACTATCGTCCTCAGTTCTACTTCCGCACCACCGACGTGACCGGTGTCATCACCCTGCCCGAGGGCACTGAGATGTGCATGCCCGGCGATAACGTCGAGATGAGCGTGGAGCTGATTACCCCCATCGCCATTGAGAAGGGCCTGCGTTTCGCTATCCGTGAGGGTGGCCGCACTGTGGGTTCCGGCGCTGTTACCGAGATCACCGAGGCCTGATTTTTCAGCCAAGAAAAAGAACTGCCGCAATGCGGCAGTTCTTTTTTGCCCGCAGGCCATTCCGAACGGGCTCAGTCCTGCTCCGGATAGACCAGTGTGTCCTGGAATCCGTCTGCCCCGGCGCAGAGGATATCCCCGGCCACCGGCTGCCCCTCGCAGACGTAGAGGTTGGCCTGGACACCCTCCGGCCGTCCGGGATAGTTGGTGACGGTGTAAGTGTACCGGGCCACTTGCTTGCCGCAGCACGCAGAAAGGTCGAAGCCCTGGGAATCCTGCAGCTCGTTGTAGGTGAGGTAGGGCTCCTCCAGTTTCTCCGGCAGCAGAAACTGCAGCGTCTCCACCGGTTCCTCCTCCACCTGCCAGCCCATGGACTCCAGATAGGCGATGCGGTCGGCATTGCCGGTCAGCTGCCAAGCTGCCGCGTCCTGACCGCCACCGGAGCGGCCCACCAGCAGCAGGACGGCGGCCGCCAGGATGCCGGCCAGGATCACAGCCACAACGGCCTTTGTCTTCTTGGAAACCCGCGCGGTCCAAATCAGCATATCGATCCCTCCTGCATCTTCCTATTCATTTTTTTCCGGATTTATGATAAGATGAAGCAGAACAAGCCGTCGGAAGAGAAGCGGTAAAAAGAGGCAGAGGTCAGCAAGGAGGAGGCCGGCATGGAGAAAGCGCGTCTGGACAAGATCATCGCCGGGGAGGGGACATACTCCCGGCGGGAAGTGAGGCTCCTGGTCCGCCAGGGCCGGGTGCTGGTGGACGGTGTGCCTGCCCGGTCTCCGGAGGACAAGGTGGTGCCGGAAGCAGTGGAGATTATGGTGGACGGGACCGTGCTGCACTGCCGCCGCTACACCTGGATCATGCTTCATAAGCCTGCGGGGGTCCTCTCCGCCACGGAGGACGGCCGGGGGGCCACGGTGCTGGACTTGCTGCCGCCGGAGCTCCGGCGGCGGGGACTGTTTCCAGTGGGGCGGCTGGACAAGGATACGGAGGGATTGCTGCTGCTGACCAACGAAGGAGGACTGGCCCACGACATCCTCTCTCCCAAGCATCATGTGGACAAGGTCTACTATGCCCGCACTGCCGGCTGTCTGACGGAGGAGGACTGCAGGGCGTTTGCGGCAGGAATGACCCTAGGAGGCGGCCTGGAATGCCTGCCGGCGGGGCTGGAGATCCTCTCCGCCGGGCCGGAGGGCAGCGAGGGGCTGGTCACCCTGCGAGAGGGGAAGTTCCATCAGGTGAAGCGGATGCTGGCGGCTCGGGGAAAGCCGGTCCTCTATCTGAAGCGGGTCCGCATGGGCAATTTGCCACTAGATCCGGCCCTGGAACCGGGCACATACCGATATTTGACGGAGGATGAGGTAGAGAGCCTGCGAAATTTCTAACAGCCACATCAGATAATTCAAATCTTGCCCAAAAAAGAAGCCGTTTTTTTGTTGAAAAAAGAAAATATATCTTGCATTTTGACAAATTCAACGATATAATATATCCATTGACAATTTGCACAACGCCCCCACGTGTGATTTTAGAGGAGGAGGACGACCATGTCTGGAAGAATTTTTCAAAATGTGGTGCTGCAGCTGAAGGAAAATACGGACCGGACGGTTGGCGTCATTGACGGTGAGGGCATCGTCATCGCCTGCAGCGAACTGGCGATGATCGGCCAGCGGTGGGCGGAGCATGTGCCTGCCATCAATGCTGCCGGCGGCGCCATCGTCACGTCGGAGGGAAAGACATTCAAGGCCCTGAACGGCTGGGGAACCCAGTTTGACTATGCAGCCTTCGCCTTTGGCGACAACGAGATCAGCAAGACCGTCTGCGCCATGGCCACGGTGGCGCTGAATGCAGCCAAATCCTACTACGAGGAGAAACATGACCGGGGGTCCTTCATCAAGGACATCATCTCCGATAACATCATGCTGGGGGATATCTATGTGCGGGCCAAGGAGCTGCGGGTCACGGCGGACGTGCCCCGGGGCGTATTCGTGGTCCGCACCCTGAAGAAGGGGGAGTCTGTCCCCACGGACGTGATCCAGTCCCTGTTCCCGGACCGGCAAAACGATTTCGTCCTCAGCATCGGCGAGGGCGACGTGGTCCTCATCCGCCAGATGCCGGAGGGCTCTGGCATCAAGGAGCTGAACAAGATCGCCTCCTCTATTGAGGAGGCCCTCCGTGCCGGCGGGGAGCCCACGGTGGTGGTGGGCATCGGCACCGTGGCCACCCACCTGCGGGACTTGGCCAAGAGCTATAAGGAGGCACAGATCGCCATTGAGGTGGGCAAGGTCTTTGACACGGAGAAGTACGTCATCAACTATGAGAATTTGGGCATCGGCCGGTTGATCTATCAGCTGCCCACCACCCTGTGCGAGATGTTCCTCCAGGAGGTGTTCAAAAAGAACCCCATCGACGCACTGGACAAGGAGACGCTCTTCACCATCCACAAGTTCTTTGAGAACAACCTGAACGTGTCCGAGACCGCCCGGAAGCTGTTCGTCCACCGGAACACTCTGGTGTACCGGCTGGAGAAGATCAAGAAGCTGACGGGCCTGGACCTGCGGGAGTTCGACGACGCCATTACCTTCAAGGTGGCTCTGATGGTCAAGAAATATCTGACCTCCCGGGGCATCGACTCCTGAGCCTGGATGGATCACACAAGCGCCCCGGCCGGAATTCCGGCCGGGGTTTTTCGCGCCCGGCGGAGACGGACCGCCGGGGAGGAAAACGGAATCGGAAGATTTGAAAAAGGCGGTTGCATTGCGGCGGAAAACCAGATATAATGAAAAAAGCTCTTACATTATGTCGACTGGCGGGGAACCTTTCGGCCGCGCCCGGCGTGTATAAAATAGGGAACACGAGGTACAGACATGATTCGATTAAAAGACGTGGAGATGGAGTACGACAACGGCACCCGGGCCATCAAGGGCATTACCCTGACGATCGAGGACGGGGAATTCGTGTTTCTGGTGGGCCCTTCGGGGTCCGGCAAGTCCACCATCATCAAGTTGCTGACCGGCGAGGTGGAACCCTGCGCCGGACGCATTATGATCAACGGTTTTTCCGTCAGCAACATCTCAGAAAAGCAGATCCCCCTGATGCGCCGCACTCTGGGAGTGATTTTTCAGGATTTCCGGCTGATCGAGAAGAAGACTGTCTATGACAACCTGGCCTTTGTCATGCGGGCAGTGGGCGCCAGCCCCAAGGAGATCCGCAAGCGCATCCCCTATGTGCTGGAGCTGGTGGGCCTGGGGAAAAAGGCGGACAGCTATCCCACGGAGCTCTCCGGCGGCGAGCAGCAGCGGGTAGCCATTGCCCGGGCCCTGGTGAACAACCCCAACACCATCATCGCCGACGAGCCCACCGGAAACCTGGACCCGGAGCGGTCCCTGGAGCTGATGAGCCTGCTGGTGAAGATCAACGAGCTGGGCACCACCGTGGTGGTGGTGACCCACGAGAAAGACCTGGTGGACCGCTTCGGCAAGCGGGTGGTCACCATCGATTCCGGCCATGTCGTCAACGACAGCGTGGGCGGCTATGTGGGGGGGCATATCCATGGCTAAACGTCACGATTTCAGCTATTTTTTCCACGAGGGACTGAGCAATATGTTCAGCCACGGCTTCATGTCCTTTGCCGCCATCGGCATCACGGTGGCCTGCCTGCTGATTATGGGTACCTTTACCCTGGTGGCGGTAAACGCCAATGAGCTGCTGACCACCCTGGAACAGGAGAATGAGATCCTGGCCTATGTGGATGACAGCTACACCGAGACCCAGGCCCGGGCCCTCAAGTCCCGGCTGGAGGCCATTCCCAATGTGGCCTCCGTCACCTTCATTTCCAGGGATGAGGCCATGGAGGACTTCAAGGCCCAGTACCCGGATGAGGAGCTGTTCCAGGACCTGGACCCGGAGATTCTGGAGGACCGCTACGCCATCAAGCTGGTGGATCTGGAGGCGCAGAGCGAGACCGTGGAGGCGGTGCAGGCCCTCACCGGCATCTCCGATGTCAGCCACTACGAGGAGATCGCCGGTGGTTTTGTCACTGTGCGGAACGTAGCCACGGTGGTATGCGTGGCACTGATCGCCATCTTGTTCGTAGTGTCGGTGTTCATCATCTCCAACACCATCAAGCTCACCACCTTTGACCGGCGGGAGGAGATCGCCATCATGCGGATGGTGGGCGCCACCAACGGCTTCATCCGCTGGCCCTTTGTGTATGAGGGCTTCATGCTGGGCCTGCTGGGCGCGGTGATCGCCTTCTTCCTCCAGTGGGCGCTGTATGCGGCAGTGGCCCGGGGTGTGGACAGCAACGACACGCTGCAGCTGATCCAGGTGATGCCCTTCTCGGAGCTCTGGGCGCCAGTGGCGGCGGTGTTCGCTCTGGCGGGCATTGTGATCGGCGTGGGAGGCAGCCTCTCCGCCATCCGGAAATTTTTGCAGGTGTGAGGTGACGGGCATGAAGAAAGCTGGCAGGCGATTCCACTGCATCTTCCGCGCCGTGTTCGCAGCGGCGCTGGCCTTGGCTATCACCGGCGCCAATCTGGCTCCGGCGGCGGCCGTCACCTGGGCGGACGTGAATGAATTGAAGGATGAGGCCAACGGCCTGGACGCGGAGAAAAAGGAGCTCCAGGCCAAGCTGGATGCCCTGGCGGACGACAAGAGCCAGGCTGTGGCCCGGAAAGAGCTGCTGGACCAGCAGATCGCCAATACGGAGGCACAGATCGCCAATACGCAGGCCCAGATCGACCGGTATGCCGCCCTCATCACCCAGACGGAGGCGGAGCTGGTAGAGGCTGAGGAAAAAGAGGCGGCCCAGTACGAGCTGTTCTGCAGCCGGGTCCGAGAGATGGAGAAGCAGGACGAGGTCAGCTACTGGGCGGTGCTGTTCCGGGCCAGCAGCTTTACCGACCTGTTGGGCCGGCTGGACGCCATCAACGAGATCATGAAGTACGACCAGGGCGTCATCGACGACCTCAAGGCCCTTCAGGCGGAGATCGAGGAGAAGAAGGCCACGCTGGAGAGCAGCAAGGCTGAGACCGAGGCCGCCAAGGCGGAGCTGGTCAGCAAGGAGAATGAGCTGAACACCCAGCGCAGCCAGGCCAACGCCGTCATCCAGCAGCTGTCCGCCAACGAGAACGAGACGGAGGCCGCACTGGCAGATCTGGAGGCGGAGCAGGACGCCCTGTGGGCGGAGGCCCAGCGCCTCAGCGACCAGCTGGTGGCCCAGCAGGCCGCCAACGGCCAGTCCACAGAGTCCAATCCAGGCGGCTACATCTGGCCGGTGAACAGCCGGTACATCACCTCCACCATGGGCGGACGGAACTCTCCCGGCGGTATCGGCTCCACCAACCACAAGGGTACGGACATCGGCCGGGTGGGTTACACCAGCTCCATCTACGCAGCCAAGTCCGGCACGGTCATCGTGTCCCAGTACAGCAGCTCCTACGGCAACTATGTGGTCATCTCCCACGGCAGCGGCAATACCACGCTGTATGCCCACATGTCCAGCCGGAAGGTGGAGGTGGGGCAGTATGTGAACCAGGGGGATGTGATCGGTATCACCGGATCCACCGGCAACTCCACCGGGCCGCACCTGCACTTTGAGGTGACGGAGAACGGTGTCCGGGTGAATCCCCTGAGCCACGGCGCGGAGCCGCGGATGGGCTATCTCAGTGGCTATACCCTCTCAGGAAGTGCATAAACTACGCTCCCGCCCCGTAGGATGGGGCGGGAGTGATTTTATGATCGGTATGATGACATGGACGCCCCCTGCGGGCGGCGTCCGGCAAAAGAGCGTGGCTCTGGAGACGCGGGCCCTGCTCCACCTGCGGGTGGCCTGGGCGTCGGTGGCCAGGGGCCCCCGGACACCGGAGGCCCTGGTGCGGCGGCGGGTGCTGACGGCCGCCAAGCGGCTGCGGAAGGCCGGTGTCACCCGTCTGGTGGTGCCGGAGGCGTTTGCCTATGGGGAACAGCTGGAGAAGGTCGGTGTGGCGCCGGTGTCCACGCTGCCTCTGCGGCGGGCGCTGGCGGCGGATCTGGCACGGGCGGTCATGGCAGGGCGGAACCTCTCCGGCGGCAGCGCACGGCTGGCGGTGGCGGGAGACCAGCTCTCCGGCGAGCTGGTGCGGACCGTGACGGAGCTGGCGCTGGGAAACCGTTACGTGCTGCTGGATGTGCCCTACGGCGGCGACACCCTGGCCAATCAGCTGCGGCGGGAGTACGGCGTTTCCCTGCTGCTGTCCCCCACCCGGCAGCAGATGGAAGAGGCGGATGTGCTGGTGCTGTTCGCGGCCCGGACGGACCTGCGACGGCGGGACCCGGCAGTGCTGCGGCTGTATGATGAGGCGGCGCCTCTGCCGCCGCTGCTGCTGCCGCCGGTGCTGGAGGGCCAGATGCCCCCGGGCCTCTGCCGCCCTCAGCTGCTGGCCGTACTGGTGGAGAGCGGCGTCCTGCGGCCGGGGCAGATCACCGTGGGCACGGCGGAGAGCTGACACCGCAGAGAATTTTGCAAAACCGCAGGCGGCATCGCTTGACATTCTCAAATCCACACACTATAATACTACTCTATGATAATATAGTATCATTATGTGCAGGGGCGGCCGCATCGGCCGCCCTGCCAAAGGATAGGAGAGATACGGTCCACATGGAAAGAGAGTACAAGATGAGCGCGGCCCGCGCCCAGGAACTGCAGGAAGAGCTGAACTATTTGAAGACCACCCGGTCTGACGAGGTGGCGGAGCAGATCAAGGTGGCCCGGGGCTTCGGCGATTTGAGCGAGAACAGCGAGTACGACGAGGCAAAGAACGAGCAGGGCAAGCTGTATTCCCGCATCGCAGAGCTGGAGGAGATCCTGCAGCACGTGGTGATCGTGGACGAGAGCAACGCCCCCACCAACGTGGTGACCATCGGCTGCAAGGTGACGGTGGCGGACAAGAACGGCAACACCATGCCCGCCTACCGCATCGTGGGCTCTCAGGAGTCCGACCCCATGAACGGCATCATTTCCGAGGAGTCTCCCTTCGGCAAGGCCCTGGTCGGAGCCAAGGAGGGGGACACCGTCACGGTGGAGGCCCCCAGCGGCGCCATCGTCTACACGGTGCAGAAGATCGAGCGGTAAAGGAGAGCGGACATGTCTGAACAGAAGACAACCCAGCAGCCGGAGCAGGAGCTGAGTGAGCAGCGCCGCGTCCGGCGGGAGAAGCTGGCGGCCCTTCAGGCCGCAGGCGAGGATCCCTTCCAGCAGACCCGGTTCGACTGGGACGCCACCTCTGCACAGATCAAGGAGCACTTTGACCAGATGGAGGGCAGGGCCGTGAAGGTGGCCGGCCGCCTGATGAGCAAGCGGGGCATGGGCAAGGTCAGCTTCTGTGACCTGCAGGACCGGGACGGCCGCATCCAGCTGTACGCCCGCCAGGACGAGATGGATGAGGCGGTCTATAAGAAGTTCAAGAAGTTCGACATCGGTGACATCGTGGGCGTCGAGGGTGAGGTGTTCCGCACCCAGCGGGGCGAGATGAGTGTCCGGGCCAAGAACATCACGCTGTTGAGCAAGGCGCTGCTGCCCCTGCCGGAGAAGTTCCACGGCCTGACAGATCTGGAGCTCCGGTACCGCCAGCGGTATGTGGATTTGATCGTGAACCCGGAGGTGAAGCGAAACTTCGTCATCCGGTCCAAGTTCATCAAGCACGTCCGGGACTTCCTGGATGAACGGGGCTATATGGAGGTGGAGACGCCGGTGCTGAACACCATTTCCGGCGGCGCCACTGCCCGGCCCTTCATCACCCACCACAACACTCTGGACATCGATATGTATATGCGTATCGCCACAGAGCTGCCCCTGAAGCGGCTGATTGTGGGCGGCCTGGACCGGGTGTATGAGATCGGCCGCATCTTCCGCAACGAGGGTATGGACCCCAAGCACAACCCGGAGTTTACCACTGTGGAGCTGTATCAGGCCTACACGGACTTCAACGGCATGATGGATCTGTTTGAGGACCTGCTGTCCTCTGCCGCCCAGAAGATCCTGGGCACCTATCAGGTGGAGTGGCAGGGCGAGCAGATCGACCTGACCCCCGGCTGGCCCCGGCTGACCATGCATGAGGCCGTGAAACAGTACACCGGCATCGACTTCATGGCCATCTCCTCTGATGAGGAGGCGGTGTCCGCTGCCAAGGCCATCGGCGTGGAGCTGCCGGAGACGGCGGACCCCACCTGGGGCAATGCCCTGTATGAGACCTTCGATCAGAAGGTGGAGGAGAAGCTGGTACAGCCCACCTTCATCACTATGCACCCAGTGGATGTGAGCCCTCTGGCCAAGCGTTCCCCGCAGGATCCCCGGCTGACGGAGCGGTTCGAGCTGTTCATCTGCCGCAGCGAGATGGGCAACGCCTTCTCCGAACTGAACGACCCTATCGACCAGAAGCAGCGGTTCCAGAAGCAGGTGGAGCTGCGGGCCAAGGGCGACAGCGAGGCTGGCATGATGGACGAGGACTATATCAACGCCCTGGAGTACGGCCTGCCCCCCACCGGCGGCCTTGGAATCGGCATCGACCGCTGCGTCATGCTGCTGACCAACTCCGACACCATTCGGGAAGTCATTCTCTTCCCCACGATGAAGCCGCTGGACTGAGTGCATTCGGCCGAAGAGTCTGTGCTGGCAAACGTCCGGCTAAGGCCGGATTTGCGGAGAGCTGCAAATGGAGAAGTTGACCCGGCGGGGCCTTTGCCCCGGCGGAAAGAGGGGGAGTACGCCGCTGGCCGGCGTACTCCTCCGTCTGCTGTCAAGGCAAAAACCGCCGGCAGAAAAACGGAATCCTCTCCGGATATGCGCACCGGCTCTGGATTTAGAGCGGAATGTGTACGGCACCGGGGCGGTCGAACAGCGGACTTGAGAAGCAGAGGCACCTGCGCCGCAGGGGGAGGAGAGAGATTCCGGAGGCGATAAATGGGAGAGCACGAAGGCGGCACCCTTCCGGAGAAGACCGGATCCGGAGCTCCCGCCTGGGCTCCGGGCTGTTGAATCTGTAACGGCCGGGCTGCAGCGGCCGGTGTTTTTTTATTTATAAGGTATGAAATTCCAGGGTGCTGTGAAAAAAATCGTTGACTTGAATCACAGAAGAGCTTATGCTATACTTGCTTTTGTATAAATCCCCACAGCGGTTTCCATGAAATTCCATGGACTGCGGCGGCCAAGGGCTGCCGAATGGGACCTTTCGCGCTCTATGTCCCACCGGGCATAGAGCGCATCCCCGTCTCCGGACAGCACCTGGAACGGATGGACGCACGGGGAGCAGAATGACCGGAAAAGGAGGCGCGCCCTATGGAGATCATCACCAGCCGGACCAATCCGCTGTGCACCCATCTCCGCAAGCTGGCGTCCTCCGTTTCTTATCGCCGGGACTGCGGGGAGTTCCTTTGCGACAGCCCCAAGTTGCTGGAGGAGGCTTTGCTGTGGAGAGCGGACCTGCGGACAGTGGTCTGCACGGACCCCGCCGCCCTGCCTGCCCTGCCCGATACTGTCCGCCGCGTCCAGGTACCCGGGGATTTGATGAAATCCATCTCTCCCGCACAGACGCCCCAGGGCGTCCTCTCCGTGTGCGGCCTGCCGGGCCGGACGCTTCCGGAACAGTTGACCGGCCGCCGGTACGTGGTCCTGGACGGGGTTCAGGATCCGGGGAATGTGGGGACGATCCTCCGGACGGCGGACGCCTTTCACGCCGACGGATTGTTTTTGGTGAACGCCTGCGCGGACCTGTACAATCCCAAGACCGTTCGGGCCTCCATGGGTGCGGTGTTCCGCTGCCCGGTGTGGACCTGCGGGCTGGAAGAGCTGCGGGCGCTGCTGACGAAGAGCGGCCTGCCCTTGTATGGCGCGGCCCTTCGGAGCGATACGGTGGACGTGCGGCGGGCGGACTTCTCTCACTGCGCCGTGGCCGTTGGCAGCGAGGGGAAGGGCCTCTCGGCGGACGCGCTGGCGGCTTGTGACCTGACGGTGAGGATCCCGATGAGCGGTCACTGCGAGTCCCTGAACGCTGCTGCTGCGGCGGCCGTGCTGCTGTGGGAGGCGGCGAGAGACGACTGAGGAGGGAAGTCCATGTCCGCGCTGAAATACTGGCTGTGGCTGACGGAGCTGCCGGGGCTGACGAACCAGACCCGGCTGGCGCTGCTGCAGCATTTCCCCACGCCGGAGGACGTGTACTACGCGGAGGCGGAGGAGGTGCTGCTGACCGAGGGCATCACCCGGGAGCAGGCGATCCTGCTGGAGAACAAGGACTGCGCCGCTGCGGACCGGATTTTGGCGGACTGCCAGCGGCTGAATGTGAACATCCTCACCCTCCAGGACGCGGGGTATCCCAACCGGCTGCGGAATATTTACGACCCGCCCTGTCTGCTGTATGTCCGGGGCCGCCTGCCGGCTTTTGACGATGAGGCGGCGGTGGCTGTGGTGGGCACCAGGGACTGCACGCCCTACGGCGTCTCCTGTGCGGAGAAGCTGGGCCATGGCTTGGCCGCCGGCGGAGCCGTGGTGGTCAGCGGCTTGGCCCGAGGCATCGACTCCGCGGCGCTGCGGGGCGCCCTGCGGGCCGGCGGCACGGTGGCGGCGGTGCTGGGCAACGGCACGGATGTGATTTACCCACCGGAAAATCAATACCTATATGAGGATGTTGCGGCGGCTGGCGCGCTGGTCAGCGAGTACCCGCCGGGCACGCCGCCGGATGGACGGCATTTCCCGGTGCGCAACCGCATCCTATCCGGCCTCTCTCTGGCAGCCCTGGTGGTGGAGGCGCCGGAGCGCAGCGGTGCGCTCATCACGGCGGGCACCGCCCTGGAGCAGGGGCGGGACGTGTTCGCTGTCCCCGGACCCATTGATGCTCCGGCCAGCGTGGGCTGCAACCGCCTGATCCGCGACGGCGCCGGGCTGGCGTCCGACGCCTGGGACATCCTGCGGGAATACGAGGCCCGGTTCCCGGACAAGCTGCGCCGGGAGGGGACGCAGGACGCGCCCCCTGTGCTGGGCTATCAGGCCCGGCAGAAGACGGAGCCCAAGCCGGTGGCTCCGTCGGTGAGCCTGTCCCACAATAATCTGAGTCTGACCGACGACCAGATCTGCCTGCTCCGGACGCTGACGGAGGAGCCCATGCTGGCAGACGACCTGATCGAGCTGACGGGCATCCCCACTCGGCGGGTGCTGTCGGCCCTGACCGTGCTGGAGATCGAGCATCTGGTGACACAGCACAGCGGGAAGCGGTACGCCCGCGCGGTGAATTTGACGGAATAAACACGCGCCCGATCCTGGGCGCTTGGAGGTAACTATGGCAAAACACAGCCTGGTCATCGTGGAGTCTCCCGCGAAGGCCAAAACCATCGGAAAATACCTGGGCAAGGAGTTTGAGGTGAAGGCCTGCATGGGCCATCTGCGGGACCTGCCCAAGAGTACCCTGGGCGTGGACCTGGAGCACGACTTCGAGCCGGTCTACAAGCCCATCAAGGGCAAGGAGGACATCATCGCCGACCTGAAGAAGTCCGCCAAGAGTGCGGAGATGGTCTACCTTGCCACCGACCCGGACCGGGAGGGAGAGGCCATCTCCTGGCACCTGAAGCAGCTGCTGAACCTGCCAGATGAGAAGACCCGGCGGGTCACCTTTAATGAGATTACCAAGAACGTGGTGCAGGAGAGCATCCGGGAGCCCCGGGACATCGACCAGAAGCTGGTGGACGCCCAGCAGGCCCGCCGCATCCTGGACCGGATCGTGGGCTATGAGCTGAGCCCCCTGCTGTGGAAGAAGATCCGCCGGGGCCTCTCCGCCGGGCGGGTCCAGTCCGTGGCCACCCGCATGGTGGACGACCGGGACCGGGAGATCGAGGAGTTCAAACCTGAGGAGTACTGGACCCTGGATGCCAACCTGTTCGGCGACGACGCGAAAAAGCTCCCCTTCGCCGCCCGCTACCACGGGAAGGTCGGCAAGAAGGCGGAGCTGAAGTCGGCGGAGGACGTGGATGCTGTGGTCCATGAGACGGAGCACGCCCCCTTCACCGTCAAGACCGTGAAGCGCACAGACAAGCAGCGCAGCCCCTCTCCGCCCTTCACCACCTCCACCATGCAGCAGGAGGCGTCCCGCAAGCTCTCCATGACGCCCCGGCGGACCATGGCCATCGCCCAGCAGCTGTACGAGGGCGTGGATATCGAGGGCGAGGGCACCGTGGGCCTCATCACCTATATGCGTACCGACTCCCTGCGGATCAGTGAGGAGGCCCTGGCCTCCGCCAAGACCTTCATTACGGGCCGCTACGGCGAACATTACGCCCAGACCCACCGCTACAAGGCCAAGGCGGGCGCCCAGGACGCCCACGAGGCCATCCGTCCCAGCAACGTCAACTGGACGCCGGAGCAGCTGAAAAAGGACCTGACTGGCGAGCAGTACCGCCTCTACCGCTTGGTGTGGAGCCGCTTTCTGGCCAGCCAGATGGCCAACGCCGTGTACGACAGCGTGGCCGTGGAGGTCGAGGCGGCGGGACACAGCTTCCGGGCCAGCTCCTCCAGCCTGAAATTCTCCGGCTACACCGCCGTGTATGAGGAGGGCAAGGACGAGGAGAAAGAGGAGAAGGAATCCCCCCTGCCCGCCCTGCGGGAGGGCGAACCTCTGACCCTGAAGGACTTTGACCGGGAGCAGCACTTCACCCAGCCCCCGGCCCACTATACAGACGCCACGCTGATCCGGGCCATGGAGGAGCAGGGCATCGGCCGCCCCTCCACTTACGCTCCCACTGTGTCCACCATCCTGGACCGGGAGTACGTGGTGAAGGAGGGCAAGTACCTCCGCATCACCAACCTGGGCCGTGTGGTGACCGCCCTGATGAAAGAGCGGTTCTCCGACATCGCGGATCTGAAATTCACCGCCAATATGGAACAGCGGCTGGACTCCGTGGAGGAGGGAAAGACCGCCTGGAAGGACGTGCTGCGGGAGTTCTACGGGGACTTTGAGCAGGACCTGGAGAACGCCGAAAAGGCTCTGGACGGCACCCGCATCAAGGTGCCCGACGAGGTCAGCGAGGAGATCTGCCCGGAGTGCGGGCGGAATCTGGTGGTAAAGTCCGGCCGGTTCGGCCGCTTCCTGGCCTGTCCCGGCTACCCCGAGTGCACGTTCACCATGCCGCTGGTGGTGGAGATGCCGGGCCGCTGCCCCAAGTGCGGCGGGCGGCTGATGAAGCGCACCGGAAACAGCAAGAAGACCGGCAAGCAGTATACCTACTACTGCTGTGAGCATGTGAACAGCAAGGACGAGACGGCGAAGTGCGACTTCATGACCTGGGACGTGCCGGTGAAGGACGACTGCCCGGTCTGCGGCCACACCATGTTCAAGAAGGCGGGCCGGGGATTCAAGAAGCCCTTCTGCATCAATCCGGAATGCAGCAACTTCCTGCCGGAGGAGAAGCGGGGCTATCCCAGGAAGAAGGCCGCGGACAGCGCCGAGGGCGCGGAGCCTGCCGCTGCGGCGGAGGAGACAGCGGAGAAGAAGCCCGCCAGGCGGACAGCCGCAGCGAAGAAGGCGGACACCGCCAAGACCGCCGCGAAAAAGAGCGCCGCCAAGAAACCGGCAGCCGCCAAGACTGCCGCAAAGAAGCCTGCGGCCAAGAAGGAGACGGCCTCCAAAGCGGCGGCCAAGACCACATCCAGCAGAAAGACCGCGGCCAAAAAGACGGTCGCGTCAAAGGCGAAGAAGCCCGCCGGGAAGGAGTGACAGCTCCCGGGCCAGGCGGAAGCCGGAGCGGAAGAGGAAGCGCTCCTCCTGCTCCGTGCAGCGCCAGGCGGCGGCCTGATAGGACTCCAGCAGTTCGATCTGCTCCGGGGTCAGGGAGGCCAGCAGAGCATTCTCCAGGCGGCTCTCCCGCTGGTAGAGCGGCCAGCAGGTGCCGGGGAGGTTTTCGTCCAGGTGCTCCAGGAGGTTCTCGAAGAGAATGTCCAGAGGGTCAGTCATGATGAATCATCTCCAAAATCGTAGTTTAATTTCGTGTTTACAATATACACGAAATTAAACTGCAAGTCAAGGGGTGGGGCATGGAAAATTTTGCACAACGGGTCAGACAACTGCGCAAGGAGTCTGGCAAGACACAGACACAGATGGCTGCTGTTTTTGAAATCAGTGCTCGCCAATACCAAAATTATGAGGGCGGCGGGCATTATCCGGATGTGCCGGGATTGATGAAAATGGCGGACTACTTCGGCGTTACTACCGACTATCTGCTGGGACGCAGCGACCAGAGGAGCTAAGGTGATACGGGCCGCCGTCCGGCGGCCACGGGGACTTCTGCTCCCGCAGGGGGCTGGTCCAGCGGGATGCACCCCCCATTTTCTTTTCCCTCTTGTGGAAAAGAAAACGGGCCGTGCACGGTCCAAAAGAA
>NZ_KI271660.1:0-11148 GCF_000469445.2 Oscillibacter sp. KLE 1745
CCCTCTTTACAGAAATGCGCGGGGACCGGACAGGCATCCGGTCCCCGCGCACTCTGAGATTGATCGTCTGACAAGCGTCAGTCTGCCGTCTCCTCCCGGCCGACCTTCACGCCCATCTTGTCCTCGTAATACTTGACCAGCGCCGCCTGGTCCTCGTCGATGTGGCCGTTGTCGTTCATCCAGTCCATCACATGGAGGACCACATCTGTCAGCGGCGTGTCGATGTCCAGCTTGTGGGCATAGTGCTTGGCGTTCAGGATGTCCTTCCGGTGGACGGCGATCCGCGCGCCGGGGGTGTAGTCCCGCTTGATGATCTTGGGCACCTTGTTGTCGTACATGGGACCGCCGGCAAAGCCGCCCCGGGTGGCCTCGAACGTGGTCTGCAGGTCGATGCCCGCCTTGGCCGCGAAGGCATAGCCCTCCGCAATGGCCACCAGGATGGCGCCGCCGATCATGTTGTTCACCAGCTTGGTGACGCTGCCGCTGGCGGGGCCGCCGGTGTAAACGGGACTGCCCATGCACGCCAGGACCGGCTTTACCTTGTCAAAGGCCTCTTTGTCGCCGCCGGTCATAATGGCCAGTGTCCCGGCGATGGCCATGGGGTTGCCGCCGCTGACCGGGGAGTCCAGCAGGAACATCCCCGCGTCCTTGGCCTGCTGGTACAGCTCCAGAATGATGTCCGGTGCGGTGGAGCTCAGGTCCACAATCACATTGCCGGGCTTGCCGTACTGGATGGCCTGCTCCACGCTGTTGCGGATGATGGGATGGGTGGGCAGGATCTGGAGGATCACGTCGCAGGCCTTGTAGATTTCTGCCGGGTCACTGACGGGGATGCCGCCTGCCTCCCGGAAGGCGTCCATCTGCTGCTGGACCACATCGTAGCCCAGCACGGGCAGCCCGCACTTCTGCACCACGTTTTTCGCCATAGGCAGTCCCATGACGCCCATTCCCAAAAATCCGATTTTTTGCATATCCAAGACTTCCTTTCTTCGCAATCAGCCCGCCATGATGCTGGGAAGCAAGGTGGTGAGGGGCGAGACATAGGTGATGAGGAACAACACGATAATGGAGATCAGCAGCATGGGCATCATGGCCTTCAGGGAGTGAGACAGCCGGGTTTCGCCGGTCTGGTTGCACAGCAGCAGACACAGGCCCACCGGCGGCGTCACCAGACCGATGCAGAGGTTGAAGCTCATGACGATGCCGAACTGCAGCAGATCGATGCCGAAGGCATTCAACAGCGGCAGCAGGATCGGGGTCATCATCACCACAGCCGCGTTGGCCTCCATCAGCATACCGATGATCAGGAACAGAATGTTCAGCAGCAGCAGAATGACGACGGGGCTGTTTGTGATGGAGCTGAAGAAGGAGACCAGCTGCTGGGGCAGGCCGGAGGTGGTGATTACATAGCTGGAGGCGGAGGACAGGCCCACCATCACCATGATGGTGGCGGTGGAAACTGCGCCCTCCACAAACACCTGGGGCAGCTCCTTGAAGCTCATGTCCTTGTATACGAAGAGGCTGATGATCAGGCTGTACACCACTGCCACGGCAGAGGCCTCGGTGGGGGTGAAGATGCCGCCGAAGATGCCGCCCAGGATGATGATGGGCATCAGCAGCGCCCAGATGCCCTTGCGCACGGAGGAGCCGATCTTCCTCAGGTTGGGCTTCTCATGGGCCGGCAGATTGTGCTTGTGGCCGTAATACAGGCCGTAGGCAATCAGAGCCACCGCCAGAATGATGCCCGGCAACACGGAGCCCAGGAACAGCTCCGCCACGGACACATTGGTGATGCTGGCGTACACGATCAGCACAATGGACGGCGGAATGATGGGACCCAGGATGGAGGAGATGGACGCTACGCCCACGGCGAAGGGGGCGGGATAGCCCTCCCGCTTCATGGCGGGGATGGTGATGCCGCCGATGGCGGAGGCGGTGGCCACGCCGGAGCCGGAGATAGCGCCGAACAGGGCGGAGGCCAGAATGGTCACCAGGGACAGGCTGCCCTTGATGTGTCCTATAATGGCATTACAAATGTCAATCAGTTTTCCTGTAATACTGCGGGACATGATATTGCCCGCCAGAATGAAGAAGGGGATGGCCAGCAGGGCGCTGCCGTTCATGCCCGCGAACATTCTCTGAGGCAGCACAATCAGGGGCAGGTCCGCCAGGTTCAGGGCCGCCAGGGCGCCGATGCCCAGGGCGATGTAGATGGGGAATCCCAGGAGGGCGAGACCCAGCAGCAGAATGATGATTAACAGGCCGGCGTTCATACCTGGGCCTCCTTTCCGGCCCCGCGCAGGGCAGAGATGTTCTTGAAGAGGACCTCAATGGAAGTCAGGAGCATCAGCACGATGCCGACGGGCATACAGGAATAGGGGATGGACATGGGGATCCCAAGCCCCGCAGACATGGTGCGGGCGCCGGTCTGCACCAGGGTGATGGAGTAGGACAGCAGGAATACCATGAACACCATGCCGGCCAGAGTGGCGATGATGGTGAGGATGGTCCGCACCTTCGGCTTCATCAGATTGATGAGAATGTCGATCTGCAGATGGCTGTTGCGGCGGATGGCAATGGCTGCACCGATCATCACGTCGTAGATGAACAGATACCGGGCCAGCTCCTCGCTCCAGGAGTTGGCGTGGGCAAAGATGTACCGCATGATGACCTGGTAGGCGATGATGATGACCATAATCCCTACGGTGACAGCCAGGATCGCTTTCTCGACCTTCTCCAGGACATCTAGGAATTTGGAATATCCTCTCAGCATGTTTGACACCTCGCTATGTCCTTCGTGGCGGTTGTCAGGCATTGGGAGCCAGTGCACGGATCTGGTTGCACCAGTCGGCCAGATCGGGGAAGTTGGCCTCCGCATAGCCGCTGAAATGCTCGGTAAAGGCGGCGTTGTCCACATCCACAAAGGTGACGCCTTCCGCGGTCAGCTCTTCCTTGGCGGCATCCTCCCGCTCCAGCACCTCCTGACCGATCTGTTCGCCGGCATAGACGGCAGCCTCCTCCAGCGCGGACTGGATGTCCTCCGGCAGGGATTCAAAGTACGCCTTATCCATGATGATGGTGTTGGCGCTGTATACATGGTTGGTCAGAATCCAGTAGGGGCAGACCTCCTGGAAGGAATAGCTCTGGGAGTCCAGGATGGAGTTCTCCTGCCCATCCACGGTGCCCTGCTGCAAAGCCGTGTAGGTCTCGCCCATAGCCAGGGGAGTCGGGGCGGAGCCCATCCACTCCCAAACCTTGATGTAGCCCTCCAGATTGGGGCTGCGGAGCTTGAAGCCGGCGAAGTCCTCCACGGTCTTCATCTCCTTGGTGGCGGTCACGATCCGGGCACCACGGTAACCGGCGCCCATCAGCTTGAAGCCGGAGTCATTGCCCACGGTGTCTAGAATCTCCTGGCCCAGCTCGCCGCCCCAGACCGCCTGGAAGTGGTCGTAACCGTTGTAGATGTACGGCATGATGTCGATATTTGCCAGATTTGTGAAGGGAGCCAGCGTGCCCACGGACTCGCAGGTGATGTCCGCTACGCCGGCAGCCATGCCCTCCAGCACCTCAGTGGTGGAACCCAGGCTGTTGCCGCCGTAGAATTCAATGGAGACGCGGCCGGATGTGAGCTCCTCTACCTTCTCCTTGAAGAACGTGGCCATATCATAGCCCAGCTCGCCGGGGGCACTGCCGTTCAGCGCCATGCGCCAGGTGTATTCCGCGCCGGTGCCGTCTCCGCCGGAATCACCGCCTCCACCGCCGCAGCCTGTCAGCAGGGTAAACATCATCACAAGTGCCAATACCATTGCCAACGTCTTTTTCACATCAAACACTCCTTTTTCTTTTATCCTGTCGATTCTCTGCGAAGGGTCGCTTGCTGCCGGGACATGACAGTCGTGCCGCCGGCCTGACAACAAAATATGTTGCCTTATAAATGGTTTTACCATTTATATTTCTTGCTTTATTTTATAGCACTTTACCCAATGCCCGTCAAGCGTTATTAAAATAACGAGCTATTTTGCACAATTTTTAACAATGTCGCGTGCGGATATGTCTCGCCACTCCTGCAGGCATCCTACGGACTCTCCCTTGATTCCGGCTTTCGAGTATGATATACTTTTCACAAAAAGCAGGAAGGGTAAGGAGAACCATGATGGAGCAGCCTTCTTCCAAAGCCCTCTTCACGCCTGCCAAGACCCAGCGGGCGTCCGAGGCTATTTACAATCAGATCTACCCCAAGATCATTTCCGGGGAACTGCGTCCGGGGGACCGGCTCCCGCCGGAGCGGGAGCTGGCGGAGATGTTCCAGCGCAGCCGCCCTGTGGTGCGGGAAGCGCTGCGGATGCTCCAGCAGGAGGGACTGATCGAAACCGCCGTGGGCAGCTCCGGCGGCGCGGTGATCCGGGGCGTCTCCCTGAAATCCGTGGAAGAGCCCCTGAAAAACCTGGTGGCCATGGGGGCCATCAATCTGGATGAGCTGCTGGAGTATCGGCATATCAACGACCGCAGCTGCGCCCGTCTGGCTGCCATCCACCACACGGAGGAGGATGCCGAGGCGCTCCGGCAGACCCTGGAGGGCGCGAAGGCCAACCTGGACAGCCTCTTCAGCTTCCAGGAGTATGATGTGGCGTTCCACAGCGCTTTGGCCAAGGCCAGCCACAACACGCTGGCCTCTCTGATTAATGACGTGATTGTCCGCCTCAACACGGATGTGTTTGTGGAGACGATTCGGGATTACACACCGGAGCAGCTGCGGGAG
The DNA here is from genome assembly GCF_000469445.2 of Oscillibacter sp. KLE 1745. NCBI lineage: Bacteria > Bacillati > Bacillota > Clostridia > Eubacteriales > Oscillospiraceae > Oscillibacter > Oscillibacter sp. KLE 1745. Next base: position 4,760 of record NZ_KI271660.1, read on the forward strand.
ATCAATTTGCGGATCTACAACACCCATTACGCCATCATGGAGGCCGTCCTCGCCCATGACCCCGACGGGGCGGACCGCGCCGTGGCGGCCATGGTCCGGCTGTTTCAGGATACGGTCCATTGAACAGGCACGGAGCTTCACAAGTACGGCAGCGCGCCGCGAAAAGAAACGCTCGCCGCTGCGCATGAGGGGGCGCATCCGGATCCTGCTGCCTGGGAAGGGCAGGGAAATAGCGTTCACAAATTTCTGCGATGCAGCTGCGTCGCAAAAAAGCTGGCTGCCCGCCGGGCAGCCAGCTTTTTTGCCATGATGTTTTGGAAAGGAGTTCCCGCGGTTAGGTGCCGCCCCGCAGGGTGTTCTCCTGGATGAAGCGGATCAGCTCCCACCCCAGCTTGGGCAGATAGCGCCCCTTTTTGAGAAAGAACCCCACGTCGAACACCACCGGCTCCTCGAAGGGGCGGAGCGCCAGCCCTTCGCAGCCCAGGGCCTGCTGGCCCTGGGCCACGCTGATGATGCCCACGTACCGGCAGGAGCGGACCAGATTCGCCATGCACAGCACCTGGTCATAATTGAAGAGAATGTCCGGGATCACCTGATGGCGCTCAAACTCCCGGCTCATCAACTCCTTCACCTTGGATTGGGCGTCCATCATAATGAGCTTCTCCTCCCCCAGCCGCGCCAGGGGGATCCGGTCCAGCCGCGCCAGGGGATGGTCCGGATGCAGCACCGCGTGGATCTCCATAGTGCCCATAGGAATGATCTCCAGCTCCTCCGCCTCCGGCGCTGTGGGGAAGGCGTTATAAGCCAGGTCCAGCATTTCACCCGTCACCATCTCCACGTGCTTGTTCATGGAGCCCTCGTTCAGGTAGATCTGCGCCTTGGGGTGCTCCCGCAGAAAGGTGGAGAAGATCATGGGCACGATGGGATTCGTCAGCACGTGGGAGATTCCCAGCCGCAGGCGCTGTTCCGCCGTGCCGGCCAGATCCCGCATGGCATTTTCCGCCGCTTCACAGGTGCTGAGGATGCGCCGCGCCCAGATCATAAACTGCTCGCCCTCGTATGTAAAGGTAACGCCCTTGGAGCTGCGGACCACCAGCCGCACCCCCAGCTCCTCCTCCAGCGCCTGGACGGCGGAGGAGATGGCCGGCTGGGACACGTAGAGCGCCTCGCTGGCCTGGTTGAAATTCTTATACTGGTAGACCGCGTCCAGATATTGCAGCCGCTTCAGATTCAGCATCCGGCAGACCTCCCATCCCTCCGGCGGCGCACCGCCGCGCTTTTCTTTAAGAATAAAGGAGTTTTATTGAAAAATCAAGATTTTCTTTATGCCAAAAGTGCGAATTGACATTTTTTTGACTAGCTGTTTATAAGTTTTTGTTATTCCTGCATAAAAACATGGTATTTCACTATTGAATTGCCAGTTGCTAAAATTCAAATTGGAAGACATATTGGGGGGCGCGGGAAAGGAGGGTACACGGCAACGGGCGCCGCTTTCATCAAATCTGACAGAGAAGGACGGGAGGATATAGACAACATGATCGTAGTGAGCGTGATTGGAATCATTCTGGCATTCGCGGTGCTGATCTTTGCGGCTTACAAAAAAATCAGCATGTTCCTGGCGGCAGTGCTGGCTGCGGCCATCGTGGCCCTGTTCGGCGGGCTGGACGTGGCGGCCTCCCTGGTGGGGGCGGACGGCCCCTTCCTCATCGGCATGAAGGACTTCGTGGGCAGCTGGCTGGTGATCTTCGCCCTGGGCGCCCTGCTGGGCGCGCTGTATGACAAGAGCGGCGCCACCTGGCGCATCAGCAGCACCCTCATCAACAAGGCCGGAACCCAGTGGACGCTGCTGATCTACGTGCTGGTAGGCGCCCTGCTGGTGTACGGCGGCATCCAGGTGACCGTGATGATCTTCGTGCTGCTGCCCTTTGCCAAGATCCTGTTCCCCAAGGCGGGCATCCCATGGTACTTGTTCCCCGGCATCACCGGCCTGGCCATCGCCACCTTTGCCATGGGCCAGATGCCCGGCAGCCTGCAGATGCAGAACATCATTCCCACTCAGATTCTGGGCACGGCGCTGACCGCCGCCCCGGTGGAGGGCGTGCTGGCCACGCTGTTCATGATCGTCGTAGGTGTCGGCTACCTCTACTGGCAGGTGAAGAAGGGTCATGACGACCCGGAGGCGGCCATCGAGCTCTACCAGGTCCAGGGCGGCATTTTGGACGAGAAAGAGCTGGAGCAGCGGGCTCCGGGCTTCTGGATCTCCCTGCTGCCCATGGTGGTGACCTTCGTCCTCATCAACGGCTTCGGTGTGGAGCTGCTGTACGGCCTCACGGCCGGGTGCGTGCTGTCCCTCCTGTTCTTCTGCAAATCCCTGGGCGGCGTCAAGGGCTTTGGAGAAATTGTCTCCGAGGGCTTCAACAACGGGATCTTCCCCTGCATCATCATCGCTGCCGTGGTGGGCGTGGGCAAGGTGGTCTCCGCCACCGATGTATTTGCCCTGGTGCAGGAGAACATCATCAACCTGCCGCTGCCGGGCCTGGTGAAGGTGGCGGCCATCACCACCATCATCGCCGGAATCACCGGCTCCGCCTCCGGCGGCCTGACTATCGCGCTGGAGCTCTTCGGTGAGACCTTCATCTCCTGGGGGTACACGCCGGAGATCATCCACCGGGTGGCCTCCATCGCCTGCGGCGGACTGGACACCCTGCCTTGGAACGGCACCGTAGTGATGCTGTTCGCCCTGTCCGGCGTGTCCTATAAGAAGGGCTACAAGCACGTGGCGATGGAGACGGTCATTCTGCCGCTGCTGTCCCTGATCCCTGTATTTATCTACTATTCCATCGTACACTGAGAAAGGTCGTGTTGAATCGTGGCTACCTATGAAAAGAGCTTTTTGTTGTCCCTGTACCGGGACATGGTCCGGATCCGGGCCTTTGAGGAACACGCCGCCGAGTGCTTCACCAAGGGCATGCTGGCGGGCAACATCCACCTGAGCATCGGTCAGGAGGCAGCGGAGGCCGGTGCCTTCGCGGCCATCGAGCCCAGGGACTACTTCACCTCCACCCACCGGGGCCATGGCCATGCCATCGCCCGCGGGGCGGACCCCAAGCGGGCCATGGCGGAGCTGTTCGGCAAGGCTGCCGGCTACTGCAAGGGCAAGGGCGGCTCCATGCACATTGCGGACATGGAGAAGATGAACCACCTGGGCGCCAACGGTATCGTGGGCGCCGGACAGCCCATCTCCGCCGGCAGCGCCCTGGCCTCCAAGATCATGGGGGACGACTCCGTCACCGTGGGCTGCTTCGGCGACGGCTCCACCAACGAGGGCTCCTTCCACGAGTCCCTGAACATGGCCGCCGCCTGGAAGCTGCCGCTGGTCTGGTTCATTGAAAACAACTGCTACGGCGTGTCCACGGAGATCCACCGGGTCACCAACACCCCGGATCTGGCCTCCCGGGCCGCGGCCTACGGCGTGCCCTACGCCGTGGTGGACGGCACGGACGCCATCGCGGTGTATGAGGCTATGAAGGTCGCCCTGGACCACGCCCGCAGCGGCAAGGGACCCTATGTGGTGGAGGCCAAGGTATACCGCTATCAGGGCCACTACTGCGGTGACCCGGCGGTTTACCGCCCCAAGGAGTACATGGAGCACGCCCTGGCAAACGACGGCATCGAGAAGCTGGGGCGGCGGCTGCTGGAGAGCGGCGCCGCCCAGGAGGAGCTGGACGCCATCCGGCAGGACGCAGAGGCCGAGATGGACGAGGCTGTGAAGTTCGCGGATGCGTCCCCATATCCGGACCCCGCGACGGTGCTGGATGATATGTATGTGACTGACAACGAAAGGTGCGTGGCGAGATGAGCAAGAAGATCACCGTCAGCAAGGCCATCGGTGAAGCCTTGCACGAGGAAATGCTCCGGGACGAAAAGGTTTTCATCATGGGCGAGGACATGGCCGTCATGGGCAATGTGTTCGCCATCACCAAGGGCTTTCTGGAGGAGTTCGGCCCCAACCGCGTCATTGACACTCCCATCTCCGAGGAGGGGTTTGTGGGCATGGCCGTGGGCGCCGCGATGCGGGGGCTGCGGCCCGTGGTGGAGCTGATGTACGATGACTTCGCCACGGAGTGCGCGGATCCCCTGTTCAACCAGGCTGCCAAGATCCGCTACATGACCGGCGGACAGTGCAGCGTCCCCATGGTCCTGCGGGCGCCCATGGGCGCCGGCCGCCGGAACGCAGGCCAGCATTCCCAGTGCTTGGAGAATTTCTTCTGCCACTTCCCGGGACTGAAGGTGGTGGCCCCCTGCACCGCTGCCGACGCCAAGGGCCTGCTGAAGTCCGCTATCCGGGACGACGACCCGGTAGTGTTCCTGGAACACAAGCTGCTGTACGCCCACAAGGAGGAGATCCCCGATGGGGAGTACACCATCCCCCTGGGTGCGGCGGACGTGAAGCGGGCGGGCAGGGACCTGACCATCATCACCTGGAGCCGTGAGGTCCACTTCGCCCTGGAGGCCGCCCAGACCCTGGAGGCGGAGGGCATCGACGTGGAGGTCCTGGATCTGCGGACTCTGGTGCCCCTGGACTGGGATGCCATCGTGAAGTCCGTCTCCAAGACCCACAACGTCATCATCGTCTCCGAGGAGGTCAAGCGGGGCAGCTACGCCGGTGAGCTCTCTGCCCAGATCGCAGAGGAGCTGTTTGATGAGCTGGACGCCCCGGTGGAACGGGTCTGCGGCCTGAACATCTGCTCCCCCTTCAGCCCGGTGCTGGAGGACAAGAACTTCCCCCATCCGGAGGATATTGTGCGGGCTGTCAAGCGCGTGCTGAACAAGTGAGGAGGCGTGTGAGATGGCTTATGAAGTACTGATGCCCCAGCTGGGCCTGACCATGGAGGAGGGAACCGTCTCCCAGTGGATCAAGCACGAGGGAGACGCTGTAAAGGCCGGGGACGTGGTGGTGGAGATCACCACTGATAAGCTCACCAATGAGATCACCAGCGAGCAGGACGGCGTCCTGCTGAAGATCGTGGCCCAGGAGGGCGAGGATGTGCCGGTGAAGGGACTGCTGGCCTACATCGGCCAGCCCGGCGAACAGGTGGGGGAGACTACTGCCCCCGCTGTATCCGCGGCTTCTGCTGCCCCGTCTGCGGAGCCTGCGGCTGCGCTGGCTTCTGCCCCTGCGGCATCCCCGGCGGCCGGGGGCAAGCGGATCCGAATCTCTCCCCTGGCCCGGAAGATCGCCGGACAGATGGGCGTGGACTACACCGTCCTCACCGGCACCGGCCCCAGCGGCCGGATCGTCAAGCGGGACATCCTGGCCGCGGCGGAATCCGCGCCCAAGGCAGCTGCTCCCGCCCCTGCTGATCGGAAGATCGCCGCGCCTGCGGCTGTCTCCGGCACCGCCTTCCCGGTGAAGAATCTGGAGCTGATGGAGGGTGACACGGTGGAGAAGCTCACCGGCATGAGGAAGGTGGTGGCCCAGCGGATGTACACCTCTGCTGTGGAGATCCCCACCGTCACCCAGACGGTGAAGGTGGACGTCACCGCCCTGCTGGCCTTCCGCAAAAAGCTGAAGGAGGAGGGCCATGCCTTCTCTGTCAATGACTTTGTGCTGAAGGCCGTGGCCAAGGCCCTGCGCCGTCATCCGGAGATCCTGGTGAGCTTGGACGGGGAGCAGATCATCCGCCGGGCCCATGTGAATCTGGGCATGGCGGTAGCTCTGGACGCGGGGCTCATCGTCCCTGTGATCCGGGACGCGGACCTGCTGAGCCTGGAAGCCCTGTCCGCCAAGGCCAAGGATTTGGCGGAGCGGGCCCGTGCCAACCAGCTGGGCGCCGACGAGTACAAGGGCTCCACCTTCACTGTGTCCAATCTGGGCATGTTCGGCGTGGAGAGCTTCACCCCCATCATCAACCAGCCGGACGCGGCCATTCTGGGCGTCAACTGCACGGAGGATGAGCTGGTGATGGAGGACGACGGCACCATCGCCAAGCATCAGGTGCTGCGGATCTCCCTGACCTTCGACCACCGACTGCTGGACGGCGCGGTAGCGGCCAAATTCGAGATGACAGTCCGGGATCTGCTGGAGCATCCCATGGACATCCTGCTGTGAGGAGCGTAAACAATGGCAACGGAAATCAAAATGCCCCAGCTGGGGCTGACCATGGAGGAGGGCACCGTGGAGCGGTGGCTGAAGGCGGAGGGCGATCCCGTCAAGGCCGGTGAGCCCCTGCTGGAGATTACCACCGACAAGCTGACCAACGAGGTGGCGGCGGAAACCGACGGCGTCCTGCTGAAGATCGTGGCCCAGGAGGGCGCCGACGTGCCGGTAAAGGGCCTGCTGGGCTACATCGGCCGGCCCGGCGAGCAGGTGGGGGCCCCCACCGCAG
>NZ_KI271661.1:0-21081 GCF_000469445.2 Oscillibacter sp. KLE 1745
TTTTCCTCTTGACTTTTTATAGCTGGTCTTTCTGGCGGATCCGCCGCCGGACATCCCGCATGTTTCTCTTGATGGAATAAGTTTACCAGAAGCCGCCATTTTATGCAGTTGCATCCGCGACTGCTGCCGCGCAAAAATTTTCTTCCGTTTTCTGTGGACAAATACCGGATTTGGGCGTATACTCTCCTTAACCAGATGCCATTATCCTGATTTATATTTTCTATAAGTCTGGATAATGGCTTAAAATCTAAATAAAAGGAGTGGTTCTATGTCTGAGAGCTACGCTGGCAAGATCAACCGGAAGCTGCTGAAAAAGCGCCGCATCATCAACGCCGCCGCCGGGCGGGAGCCGTCGGACCTGGTGCTGAAGAACGCCACCTATGTCAACGTCTTCTCCAACGAGCTCTGTCATGCGGACATCGCCGTGGCAGAGGGGCTGATCGTGGGCATGGGCCAATACTCCGGCACGGTAGAGGAGGACTGCACGGGTAAAATCGTCCTGCCCGGCTTTCTGGATGCCCACATCCATCTGGAGAGCTCCCTGGTCTCTCCCAAGGAGTTCGTGAAGGCCGTGCTGCCCCACGGCACCACCACCGTCATCACCGACCCCCATGAGATCGCAAACGTCATGGGTACCGACGGCATCGAGTACATGCTCCAGGCCACGGAGGGCCTGCCGGTGGACGTGCGGTTTATGCTGCCCTCCTGTGTACCGGCCACGCCCCTGGACGAGTCCGGCGCGTCCCTGGACTACCGGGCCATCGACTCCTTCTATGACCACCCCCGGGTCCAGGGACTGGCGGAGATGATGAATTTCGTAGGCATCATCGCCGGGGACGACCAGCCGGTGGAGAAGATCGTGGCCGCCCAGGCCCACCACAAGAAGATCGACGGCCACGCGCCGGATCTGGTGGGCAACGACCTGAACGCCTACATCGCCGCCGGCGTCTATTCCGACCACGAGTGCCACGACCTGAACGACGCCATCGCCAAGCTGGAGCGGGGGCAGTTTATCATGATCCGGGAGGGCACTGCCGCCCGGAACCTGGACGCCCTTGCCCCCCTGCTGTGCGACAAATACTCCGAGCGATGCATGTTCTGCACCGACGACAAGCACCCCAACGACCTGCTGGAGAAGGGCCATATCGACTACATCGTCAAGCGGGCCATCGGCCTGGGGGTGGAGCCCATCACCGCCGTGAAGGTGGCCTGCCACAACGCCGCCCGGTACTTCCTGCTGAACAACCGGGGCGCCATCGCCCCGGGCTACCTGGGGGACTTCGTCATCATCGACAGCTTCCAGGACTTCAACATCGAGAGAGTCTTCAAGAAGGGCGAGCTGATGGTGGACCACGGCGTGGTGAAGGACTTCCCCGCCCCGGCCATCGCCCCCTATCTCACCGAACGGGCCCACAGCACCTTCCATGTGGAGCACCTGACGGCGGAGGACTTTACGGATGCCCGGCCCCGGGGCATCATCGGCATGGTGAACGGGGAGATCACCACGGTGGACGCCGGCTACTCCGACCGGATCGACGTGGAGTATGACGTGCTGAAGATTGCCGTGGTGGAGCGCCACAAGAACACCCATCATATCGGCATCGGCTTTCTCCAGGGCTACGGTCTGAAATCCGGCGCTGTGGCCACATCCGTCTCCCACGACTCCCACAACATTATCGTGGTGGGCACCAGCGAGGACGACTGCGCCGCCGCAGCCAACCGGGTGGTGGAGCTGAACGGTGGCATCGTAGTCTGGGACCAGGGCAAGCCGGTGGCAGAAGTCCCTCTGGCCATCGCAGGCATCATGAGCGATGAGTCCCTGACATCTGTCAACGAAAAGCTGGAATTCGCCAAGGCAAAGGCCCACGAGCTGGGCGTCAATCCGGGCATTGACCCCTTCATGACCCTGAGCTTCATGGCCCTGCCGGTAATCCCCTCCCTGCGGATCACCACCCGCGGCGTGTTCGATGTCACCACGCAGAGCTACGTGTGAGGAGAGCCCATTCCGATGATTTACTTGCCCATTATCTTCTTTGAAATTTGTTCAATTCTTTGCCTCTTCGCACCTTTCACCTTTGTGTTCTGCTTGATCTCCGCCATTAAAAAGGCATCCTCCGATACGGGGAATGAACTCCTGAATGGCTTCTTTGCTGGACTGAGCCTGCTGGTGATGCTGAGTGGAGTGGTCTATCTGGTTTAAAAGCGCAAAATTAGCACTCTCGATACCAGAGTGCTAAAATTCACAGATCGTTCAAACAAATGACACACAATATCCGATTTTCCATCCTATCATAATACTTGAAAAGAAGAACAGAAGGTCTTTGAAAGGCACCTGTTCCGCCCGGCGGCATCACCCTCCATGATCCATCTGCCGTCGGTCCCAACTACGGATCATCAGGATTTGATAGGAGGAATTGATTATGTTTGAAATGAGACCTTACCGCAGAAATTCTATGAGCACCTGGAATCCCTTCTCCGAGATGGAGGAGATGGAGCGTCGCCTTTTCAACAACGACTTCTTCTCCGGCCGCGGTCTGGCGGAGTTCAAAACCGACATCACCGATGAAGGCGACTACTACGAGCTGAAGGCCGACCTGCCCGGCTTCAAGAAGGAGGACATCCAGCTGCAGCTGGACGGCGACACCCTCACCATCCAGGCCCAACGTCACTCCGAACATGAAGAGCAGGAGAAAAAGGGCAAGTACGTGTGCTGTGAGCGTTCCTACGGCGCGTACAGCCGGAGCTTCGACGTCTCCGGCATCCGGGCGGAGGGTATTACCGCCTCCTACGACAGCGGTGTGCTGACACTGAAGCTGCCCAAGAAGACAGTGGAGGTTTCCTCCAGCCGGCAGATCAGCATTGACTAAAATCAAAGCAGGAAAAGACCCGCGGTGTACGCCGCGGGTCCTTTGCTGTCCCTTTTCCGTCATATCTCCGCCTCTTCCAAGGGCAGGAAGGACCGGAAGAGATACCGGCCGTCCTCCGCCGCCTCCAGTGTCAGCTCTTTGCCTCCTCCAGTGAGGACTAGCAGCTTCCCCTCCCACCGGCCGGCCTCGCAGATGAACATGCCGGGGCCGGCGTCGCTGGTGAAGTTGTAGAAGGCGTCGGTCTCCGGCAAGTACACCAGCTCCCCGGAGCTCTCCGGCACATTCGTCAGGTCTGCCGTGGTGATGTCGGCGTGCTCCTCCAGGTACGCGTCCAGCTCCGTCCGCCGGTACCGGTGGATGGGCACCGGCATCCGGTCCAGGGAGTCCACCCCCTGGAAGGGCCAGCCCCCGGCCCCCTTCAGGGCCTGGAACTCAGCCTCGTCCTCCACCGTGCCCCCGATCCCCAGGTAGCGCAGAAACTCCACCAGGTCCAGGTCCTCCGGCCGCTCATAGTAAGAGGTGAAGAAGCTGCAGACGGAATTGACGTATGAGACGTTCTCCCGCTCCTTAAAAGGCGCGAAGGCCTCGTTCACCTGGGCGATCTCCTTCACCGTCAGGGCGTCGGCGGCCTCCGGTGTCTCCACCTGTTCCGTCTCCGAAAAATCGGCCCCGCCGTCCTCCGGTGCCGTTCCCGCCTTGCCGCAGCCGGTCAGCAGCAGGGCCAGTAGCAGCGCCCCGACGCAGGCGAATCGGCATCTACGCATACGATCCCCCCCTTTTTCTCAGCAAACCGCAAAAAATCCGGGAAATCATCGCAAAACAGCCACAAATTCCGTTGAAATCATTACAAGGGCAACGCCTCATGTTCCACGGTGATCTGGCAGCTCTTCATGGCCGCAAGCGCGGTCCGATGGCTCTCCGGGGTGACACCTGCGCAGCAGGCGGCATCCACCACTACCTCTGCCTCCGGCAGGAACGCCTTCACCAGCAAGGCGTTGGAAATCACGCAGATGTCGGTGCAGAGGCCGATCAGCGTCACCTTTTCAATGAGTTCCTTTTCATTCTCCTCCGCCAGCAGACGCCCCAGCTCCGCGCTGCCGAAGGAGGGCTTGTCCAGAATGGCCTGTCCTGCGCTGGCAGGCCGGAGCTGCTCGACGATCTCCCAGCCCTCGGTCCCCCGGATGCAGTGGGGTACAGGCAGGTTCCGCCCCTCCCGGGTATGGAGATAGTCCGCCCCATGGGTGTCCCGGGTGAAGAAAATCCGCTCCCCCCGGCGGATGCCTGCGGCCACCCGCTCCGCCGCAGCAGGCACGATCCGCCGCGCCTCCGGTGTCCCCAGAGCGCCGGACACAAAGTCGTTCTGCATATCCACAACGATCAGGATGTTCATTATGATCTCCTCCTTTTTATCATCATAGCAGACACCGCGCCGGGCCGCAAGACCTTCCCCCGGGGGGAAAAGAATGTTGACTTCTCTTTTCATCCGGTTTAAGATATGGAATGTCTGTCCGCCGAATTTTTCGGCGAATGTGAAAAAGAGAAGGAGAGAGAAGTTTGAGTCGCGAAAATTTCCGATCCCGGCTGGGATTCATTCTGGTAAGCGCCGGCTGCGCCATCGGCATCGGCAATGTGTGGAAATTCCCCTACGTCACCGGTGTCAACGGCGGCGGCGTATTCGTGTTGTTCTACATCATCTCCCTGGTCATCATGGGGGTTCCCATTCTGACCATGGAGCTGGCGGTGGGCCGTGCCAGCCGCAAGAGCGCCGTGCTGGGCTACAAGGCCCTGGAGCCCAAGGGCAGCCGCTGGCACATCCACGGCTGGCTGTGCGTAATCGGGTGCTGCCTGCTGATGATGTACTACACCACGGTCTCCGGCTGGATGCTGGGTTACTGCTTCAAGTTCGCCTCCGGCACCTTCAGCGGCATGCAGCCCTCTGATGTAGACACAGTCTGGACCGATATGCTGGCCAATCCCGGCGAGATGACGCTCTATATGGTAATCATCGTGCTGGCGGGCTTCATCGTGTGCAGCTTCGGTCTGCAGAAGGGGCTGGAGCGGATCAGCAAGTGGATGATGATCTGCCTGCTGGCACTGATCGTCATTCTGGCCATCAACAGCCTGACCCTGGACGGCGCTATGGAGGGCGTGAAATTCTATCTGGTGCCGGACTTTGAGCGGGCCGCGGAGGTCGGCATCGGCAATGTGATCGTGGCCGCCATGAACCAGTCCTTCTTTACCCTGAGCCTGGGCATCGCCGCCATGGAAATCTTCGGCAGCTATATGTCCGACGCCAACCGCCTGCCCGGCGAGGCCGTGCGGATCTGCTGCCTGGACACCTTTGTGGCCTTGATGTCCGGCATGATCATCTTCCCCGCCTGCTTCAGCTTTGGTCTGGAACCCGGCCAGGGACCATCCCTGATTTTTATGACCCTGCCACGGGTGTTCGTCAGCATGACCGGCGGCCGGCTGTGGGGCGCCCTGTTCTTCCTGTTCCTGACCTTCGCCAGCTTCACCACGGTGCTGGCGGTGTTCGAGAACATTATGGCCAGCTGCATGGACAACTTCGGCTGGTCCCGGAAAAAAGCCACCATCGTCTGCGGAATCTTCATCCTCTTGGCCAGCATGCCCTGTGTGCTGGGTTACAATCTCTGGTATTTCGAGGCGTCCCTGCCCAGCGGCGCCACCGGCCAGATCCTGGATATCGAGGACTTCCTGGTGAGCAATCTGCTGCTGCCCATCGGCTCCCTGATCTATCTGCTGTTCTGCGTCAGCAAGTGGGGCTGGGGCTTTGACAAGTATCTGGCGGAAGCCAACAAGGGCACCGGCCTGGGGATGTCCCCCAGGTTCAAGATCTACTTCCAGTTCATCCTGCCCATGCTGATTCTGGTGATCCTGCTGGTGGGGCTGGGCAGCTGGGGCTGGCGTGCCCTTATCTGCGCCGCTGTGGCCGTGTTCGTGTGGTTCATGGCCCGCCGCAGCTCCTCCAAATCCACCATTTGAGCGAAGTGACCTGTCAAAAGAGAGGACCGTCAAAGACGGTCCTCTCTTTTGCATCTCACGGCAGCTTCGCCTGGAACAGCCCGTGGCAGGAGCAGCAAAGGTACAGCTTCGCCCCGCCCCGCAGCTGGGGGATGCGGAACTCGCTGCCCTGTTCCGGATACAGCCGCGCCAGCAGCAGCCGGTCCGGTGTCACACAAGCGGTAAAGCGGATATAGTGCCCCTTGTCCATGGGGTGGCGGAAGGTGACATACCAGTCCTCCTCCACCTCCTGGACCGTTACGGCGTGATCCGGATCTGCGGACCGGACCTCCAGGGGCTCCAGCCGCCGGCCGCAGCAGGCAAGCTGCCCTCCCGCCGCAGCTGTCAGAATGTTGCCGCAGTCCGGGCACACGTAAAACTGTATTTTTTTCATATTTCCTCCATCCGGCGCCGCCGGAAGCAGGTCTCCGTCCAGAATTCCCTCCACGCTGACGCCAAAAATCTTCGCAAGGCGCGGCAGCATCCCCACGTCCGGGCAGCCCTGGCCCCGCTCCCACTTGCTGACGGCCTGAGCGCTGACGCCCAGCAGTTCCGCCGCCTGCCGCTGGGTCCACCCCCGCTCCAGGCGCAGGCGCCGGAGCAGCGTCCCGGTGTCTTGGTCATGCATCTCTTCTCACCTCTCCCACAGGATACCCGAAATTCCGCTGGAACGCAAGCAACGCTCCGTTGAGTCCATGAGCTCTGCAAAATGTCCCCGCACCGCTTCTCCCGGGGGCGTTTTCTTGGCGACTCCTCCGAATTTGCAGGAAGCGGGGCTTTTTCCTGCAAAATGACTTTTCATCCGGACGGTGATATGGTATATTGGGTGGGAGAAACACGGCTCCCCCGTGACACACAGGAGGTCTCTTGATATGATCACACTTCATAACAACGGCGTGTTCCTGGCGGGCGGCGTCCCCGCTGCTGCCGGCCCGGTCTCTCCGGAGGAGGGGCGGAAACGGACCATGGCCTGGTCCATTCTCCAGGCCCACAACATCTCCGGCGATCCGGAGCACCTGCAGATCCGCTTTGACGCCATGGTGTCCCACGACATCACCTATGTGGGCATTATCCAGCAGGCCCGGGCCTCCGGCATGAAGGAGTTTCCCATCCCCTATGCGCTTACCAACTGCCACAACAGCCTGTGTGCCGTGGGCGGCACTATCAATGAGGATGACCATGTCTTCGGCCTCTCTGCCGCGAAAAAGTACGGCGGTATCTACGTGCCTGCCAACCAGTCCGTCATCCACTCCTATGCAAGAGAGCAGATGGCGAAGGGCGGCACCATGATCCTGGGCTCCGATTCCCATACCCGGTACGGGGCTCTCGGCACCATGGCCGTGGGTGAGGGCGGCCCGGAGCTGGCCAAGCAACTGCTGAAGAACACCTGGGACATCAACTATCCCAAGGTGGTGCTGGTGTACCTCACCGGCGCGCCCCGCCGGGGCGTGGGGCCCCACGACGTGGCCATTGCCCTGGTGAAGGCCACCTTTGCAAGCGGCTTCGTCAATAACTGCGTTTTGGAGTTCTGCGGCCCCGGTATTGCAGCTCTCCCCATCGACTACCGCAATGGCATCGACGTGATGACCACCGAGACCACCTGCCTCTCCTCCATTTGGGAGACGGACGGCGTGACGGAGGGCTTCTACCGCGCCCACCAGCGGCCGGAGGATTACCGGGAGCTGCACCCGGCGGACGGAGCCTACTACGACAAGTACATCGAGATCGACCTCTCCAAGGTCGAGCCCATGATCGCCCTGCCCTTCCACCCATCCAATGCCTGGACCATCCATGAGTTTCTGGAGAATGCCGCCGACATCCTGGCGGCTGTGGAGGCGGACGCCCAGAAGCGGTATCCTAAGGCCCATGTGAAGCTCACGGACAAAATCCGTGACGGCGGCGTCTGGGCGGATCAGGGTGTCATCGCCGGATGCGCCGGCGGCCTCTTCGACAACATTACCGAGGCGGCGGACATCCTCCGGGGCGGCTCCACCGGCAACGGTGCCTTCACTCTGGACATATACCCCACCAGTGTCCCCGTCAGTCTGGAGCTGACGAAGATCGGTGCCACGGCGGACCTGCTGGAGACCGGCGCCGTCATCAAGCCCAGTTTCTGCGGCCCCTGCTTCGGCGCGGGAGACGTGCCTGCCAACAACGGCTTGAGCCTGCGGCACACCACCCGGAACTTCCCCAACCGGGAGGGATCCAAGCCCGCGGAGGGCCAGTTCGCCGGCGTGTGCCTGATGGACGCCCGCTCCATTGCCGCCACGGCGGCCAACGGCGGCCGGATCACCGCCGCCACAGACATCGATTACACCTCCGTCCACCACGACTACCACTTCGACAAGGGCGTCTATGACCGGCGGCTGTACTACGGCTTCGGCAAGGCGGATCCCAGCGTGGAGCTGGTGATGGGCCCCAACATCACGGACTGGCCGAAGATGCAGCCCCTGGCGGAAAATCTGCTGGTGGAGCTGGCGGCGGTGCTCCACGATCCCGTCACTACCACCGACGAGCTGATCCCCTCCGGCGAGACCTCCTCCTACCGGTCCAACCCCCTGCGGCTGGCAGAGTTCACCCTGTCCCGCCGGGAGCCTGCCTACGTGGGCCGGGCCAAGGCCGTGGCGGAGATTGAGGCGGAACGGCTGGGGGGGGACGCCCCGGAGAAGCTCACCGCTATTCTGGACAAGGTGGGCGACGGCTCCGCGCTGGTGAAAACCACTCAGTTCGGCTCCTGTGTCTTTGCCAACAAGCCCGGCGACGGCTCCGCCCGGGAACAGGCGGCCTCTTGCCAGAAGGTGCTGGGGGGCTTTGCCAACATCTGCTATGAGTTCGCCACCAAGCGGTATCGCTCCAACTGCATCAACTGGGGAATCCTGCCCTTCACGCTGGACGCGGACACGTCCTTTGACTACGCCCCCGGCGACTGTGTGTTCGTCCCCGGTATCCGCCAAGCCATTGAGAACGGCATTGAGGATATTCCGGCTAGGGTCATCAGGACGGACGGCGCCGTGGAGGACCTGATGCTCCATGTGAAAGGCCTGACGGACGATGAGAAGGAAATCATTCTCGACGGATGCCTGATGAACTATTACGCCAAGCGTAATTAAAGAGGGGACTTCCTCCCCTCTTCAGATCCCCCATTTGCCTCTGCCGTTGCAGCATTATGATTCCCGGCCCTGTCTGGGCCGTCAATCGTGCCGCTGTCTCGAAACAGCCTCACTTTTCCACCACAGGCGGCGTTTTGGCTGTTTCCCAGTGACATCGGTCACTGGAGGCACCGCCCAGGGCGGCTAGGTCAAAGCATTTTCGGCAGGCACAGAAGGGGAATTGCCCCGGAGGGGCGAGAGAGGCCCCTCTGGAGGGTGCCCTGGCGAAAATGATTCAAAGTGGTCCGGCTGCGCCGGGCTCCGAAATTTCTAATGATTGGCGAGGTTGAGACCATGGATAAAATCAAGATGACCACCCCCCTGGTGGAGATGGACGGCGATGAGATGACCCGGGTTCTGTGGGCCTGGATCAAGGAAAAGCTGATCCTGCCCTTCGTGGACCTGAAAACGGAGTACTATGACCTGGGCCTGCTCCATCGGAACGAGACGCGGGACCAGGTGACCATCGACGCCGCCAACGCCACCAAGCGCCTGGGCGTGGCGGTGAAGTGCGCCACCATCACCCCCAACCGCCAGCGGATGGAGGAGTACCCCCAGCTGACGGAGATGTGGAAGAGCCCCAACGGCACCATCCGGGCGATTTTGGACGGCACCGCCTTCCGGGCGCCCATTGTCCTGCCCATGATCCACCCGGTTGTGAAGAACTGGGAGGCGCCCATCACCATCGCCCGCCACGCCTACGGCGATATGTACAAGGCTGTGGACATGGTGACCGAGGAGCCGGGCACCGCCACCCTCACCTTCAAGGGCGAGAGCGGCGCGGAGAAGACCCTCACCGTTCAGACGGTCAGCGGTCCCGCCGTGTGGCAGGGCCAACACAACACGGAGAAGAGCATCCGTGCCTTTGCCCGCAGCTGCTTCCAGTACGCCATCAATCAGCGGCAGGACTTGTGGTTCTCCACCAAGGACACCATCTCCAAGGTCTACGACGGAGAGTTCAAACGGATCTTCGAGGAGGAGTATGAGACCACCTACAAGGCGGAGTTTGAAAAACTGGGCCTCTCCTACTTCTACACGCTCATCGATGACGCGGTGGCGCGGGTGATCCGCTCCAGGGGCGGCTTCATCTGGGCGCTGAAAAACTACGACGGCGACGTGATGAGCGACATGGTGGCCACCGCCTTCGGCAGTCTTGCCATGATGACCTCCGTGCTGGTATCTCCGGACGGCACCATGGAGTTCGAGGCGTCCCACGGCACCGTCACCCGGCACTACTACAAGTACCTGAAGGGGGAGAAGACCTCCACCAACCCCATCGCCACCATCTTCGCCTGGTCCGGCGGTTTGAAGCGGCGGGGCGAGCTGGACGGTCTGCCGGAGCTGGTGCAGTTCGGCCAAGCGCTGGAGGATGCCTCTCTGGAGACGCTGAAGGACGGCGTGATGACAAAAGACCTGCTGGGGCTGGTGGAGCCCGGCTTCCAGGCCCGCGGTGTGGACAGTGAGGAATTTTTGGACGAGATCGCCAAGCGGTTGGCCGATAAATTGGGATAAAAGGGGACTGCTAAAAGCCCGGACGTCTGTTCAGCGTCCGGGCTTTTTTTGCTCTTTTGCAAAATCATCGGCTGTGCGGCCGTTTCAGAATTGATTGGAGAAAATCGGGCGGATGGAATAGTAGTAGCCGGACATCAACAACGGCACATAGGCCTCATCCGTGGCAATGATGGTCCCATCCTCCAGCCGGAGGCCAAAAGATTCCATGCTTTCCGTGATATACAGCATCCGCTCGACACCGAGAGAAAGGTTATCCCCCCGCCCGGTAGAACAGGATGTCCTGGGCGCCTGTCCACATGGCATCCCACCGGATGTTCGCATGGACACCCTCCCGGCAGGTAGTTTCCACTTCGTGGATAGCAAACTGCCCCTCAAAAGAGCGGTCTCCCAGAATTTTCACCGAACCATCTATGGCAACTGTCGTCTCCCCAGCCGACACCCCTTCCGCACTGTATACGGTGGCCGGCACTTCCAAAGAGACCTCCCGAAGGAACACCCCGGCCCGGTCCAGAATTGCAAAGAGGACAAAGCCCGCCATCAGCAAAGCACAGGTGCCGCCCAGCACCTGACTCCACTTTCTCCGGGTCCGCTCCTTTGCCTGCCGGGCCAGAAAGGCCAGGGCCTGCCGGATCGTCGGCTCCGGCTCCGGCACTGTCCCCCGCTCCCCCCGCAGCAGATCCAGCACGCCCAGCCCCAAAGCATCCGCCAGGGGCTCCAGCAGGGAGATGTCCGGGAACCCGGCTCCCCGCTCCCATTTGGAGACCGCCCGGTCCGACACATGCAAGGCCGCGGCCAGCTCCTTCTGGGTCATGTTCTGTTCTTTCCGGGCCGCTGCGATTAGCGCCCCGGTCTTTGTCCGATCCATACTTCATCACCTGGGGCCAGTATATCAAATCCGGCCCGCTCCCACAACAAACGCTGCGTGGAACCGCCCAGATTCCGCCGAGGCGCCGTGTCTTTCGGCAGGGTCTTTCCACCTCACGGCTGCTCTCCGCCCAGGTGTTCCCGCAGCACTCGGATCACCCGCTTCATGCCGTCCGTCAGATACTTGCTGCGGTGGCGCACCAGGAAATAGCTCCTGTGAAACCCGCCGTCCTCCACAGCCAGCTCCCGAAGGTCCCCCCGCTCCAGGTCCGTCACCACCAGAGACCGGGGCAGCAGCGTGATCCCAAGCCCCGCCCGGGCGCAGGCCAGCAGGGCAGCGGTGCTGACGCTCTCCACTACCGGCTGCGCCGTGGCGCCCGCTCCCTGCAGGCCGGCATCCACACTGTTCCGGGTGCCGCTGCCCCGCTCCCGCAACAGCAGCCGCTCTTCCGCCAGCTCCGCCAGAGTCAGGGAGTTCTTTCCCTCCAGATAGCCGGGGGCGCACACTGCCGCCAGCTCCTCACCGCACAGGGGCTCCACCAGGTAGTGGGGCGAGACGGTGACATTGTCCACTACGGCAAAATCCAGTTCGTTCTGCAGGATCATCCGCTCTGTCTCCCTGGAGTTGTGAATACTGGCCCGGACCGTGATCTCAGGCAGCGCCTCTGCCAGATGCGCCAGGATACCCGCAAGGCGGGTCTCGCCCAGCGTCACGTGGACGCCGAAGCGGCAGGCCCCCTGGGTGCCGCTCTCCCGCAGGATCTCTACCGATTCCTGAAACTGGGACAGCACGGTGTCCGCATACTGCCGCAGCGTACGCCCTGCCTCTGTCAGATAGACCCGGCGGTTCATCCGCTCGAACAGCCGCACGTTGTAAAACACCTCCAGCTCCCGGATGGCCAGGCTCACCGCCGGCTGTGCCATATTCAGCTGCTCCGCCGCCCTGGTGAAGCTCTCCTGGGCGCAGACGGCGGAAAAGATCTCCAGATGCCGCAGTGTCACGGCACTCCCCCCTATTCATAATTATTTTATTATGCTTTTTATTTTATCATATAGATTGATGGATGTCACGAAAAAGCGTACGCTGGGGGAGAAATCCAAGAGCGCGAAAGGAGCGGTTTCCATGCCCACAGATCTGACCAAAGCCCGTCAGCTGTTCGGGACTTTTTCCAAAATCGGCGCCTTCACCTTTGGCGGAGGCTATGCCATGATCCCCCTGATCCAGCGTGAGGTGACGGAACGCCGCCGCTGGCTGGAGGACCGGGACATTCTGGACATTGTCGCCATTGCCGAGTCCACACCGGGCCCCATTGCCATCAACACCGCCACCTTCGTAGGATATCAGGTATGCGGCACCCTCGGCGCCTTCTGCGCCACGCTGGGCGTGGTGCTGCCCTCCTTCCTGGTGATCTACGCTGTCTCCTTTGTGCTGCGGCAGTTCTCGGACCTGGCGGTGGTCCAATACGCCTTCAACGGCATCCGGGCTGGCGTATTGGCCCTGCTTTTGAAGGCACTGCTGTCCATGTACCGGCAGAGCCCCAAGGGCGCTGTTTCCTATGCCGTCATGGCGGGTGCCTTTGTGCTGACGGCCTTCTGCGGCGTGGATGCGGTGCTGGTGATCCTGGCCAGCGCGACGGTGGGGCTGCTCTCCGCCCGCATGGCGAAAAGGAGGGCTGTGTGATGCTGTATCTGGAGCTGTTTTTGACCTTCTTCAAGATCGGCCTGTTCACCATCGGCGGCGGTTATGCCATGCTGCCGCTCATCCAGGCGGATGTCCAGGCCAAGGGCTGGATGACGGCGGAAGAATTGGTGAACTTCATCGCCGTCAGCGAGAGTACGCCGGGCCCCTTTGCGGTGAACGTCTCCACCTATGTGGGGGCGGAGCTGGCGGGCCTGCCCGGCGCCTTCTGCGCCACGCTGGGGGTGGTGCTGCCCTCCTTCCTCATCATCCTGCTGGTGGCCCGGTTCTACGCCGCCTTCCGCTCCAGCGCCATCGTCAGCGGCGCCATGGGCGGACTGCGTCCGGCGGTGATCGGCATGATCGGCGCCGCGGTGGTCTCCGTGGGGCAGACGGTGTTCCTGCCGGAGGGATTGGCAGCGGTGACGGCGTATCCCCTGGTCTGCTCTCTGACTATCTTCGTCCTGATGGCGGTCCTGACCTACAAGAAGCTCCACCCCATCGTCATCATCCTGCTGTCCGCCCTGCTAGGCATCGTCACCGGCTACCTGCAGCCGGCGTGACTCCGGTCCGTCGCCCCGGAACGGGGCGGCGGGCCTTTTTCTTTAGCCGGACAAAAGACTTTCTAAAAGCAGGATTTCCCCTCTTGACTTGGAGTGCGCTCCAAGTGCTATCCTTTTCATAGAGGGATTCCGCCCAAGGGCGGGCCGGGGACTTCCCCACTGTGGAGGCACCTCGTCTCCCGGAGAAGGCAGTATCCCCTTCCTAAATCTGAAAAGGAGAAATCGTGATGATTTACAAGGACTTTCAGGACCTGAAGCTGTCCGCTCTGGGCATGGGCTGTATGCGCCTGCCTGTGGTGGGCGGCAACGACGCCGTGGTGGACGAGGCCGCCGCGGAGGAGATGGTGGATTGCGCCATGGCCAACGGCGTCAACTACTACGACACCGCCTGGGGGTATCACAACGGCAACTCAGAGATTGCCCTGGGTAAGGCCCTGGCCAAACATCCCCGGGAAAAATTTTACATTGCCGACAAGTTCCCCGGTTACGACCTGTCCAACATGCCCAAGGTGCAGGAGATTTTTGAGGAGCAGCTGAAAAAGTGCCGGGTGGACTATTTTGATTTCTATCTCTTCCACAACGTCTGTGAGATGAACATCGACGCCTACCTGGACCCGCAGTACGGCATCCACGACTATCTGATGGAGCAGAAGCGGCGCGGCCGTATCCGCCACCTGGGCTTCTCCTGCCACGGGAACCTGCCTGTGCTGAAGCGGTTTCTGGACGCCTACGGCAAGGATATGGAGTTCTGTCAGCTGCAGCTGAACTACATCGACTGGACCTTCCAGAACGGCCGCGAAAAGGTGGAGCTGCTGGATAGCTGGCATATTCCCGTCTGGGTCATGGAGCCCCTGCGGGGCGGCCGCCTGGCCCGCCTTTCCGACGAGGAGGCCGCCCCCCTGAGGGCCATGCGCCCCGAGGAACCCATCCCGGCCTGGGCCTTCCGGTTCCTGCAGTCCATTCCCAGCGTCACCATGATTCTCTCCGGCATGTCCGACCTGGAGCAGGTGAAGGCCAACATCGCCACTTTCCAGATGGGGGTTCCCCTCAGCAGCAGGGAGATGGACCGCCTGCTGGCCCAGGCCCAGCGCATGGTCAGCAAGACCGCCCTTCCCTGCACCACCTGCCACTACTGCGTCAGCCACTGTCCTCAGGGGCTGGATATCCCCTCCCTGCTGGCGCTGTACAACGAGCATGCCTTCACCGGCGGCGGCTTCTTGGCCCCCATGGCCCTCTCTGCTCTGCCGCAGGACAAGTGGCCCAGCGCCTGCATCGGCTGCCGCAGCTGCGAGGCGGTCTGTCCTCAGCAACTGAAGATCTCCGAGGCCATGGCCGACTTTGCGTCCCGGCTGTAAAATCTGAGACAGAAGCGCCCCCGCCGAGAACTCTCCGGCGGGGGTGCTCGCTCTCACGGAGTCTTGACGGTGTCCGGGAATGCGGCCCGGATGGCCTCCGGCAGATGGGCGGGGTCCAACTGTTCCCGGCCGCACCACTCCGCAAAGCGGTGGACCGCCTCTTTGTCCGGCGACAGCCCGGGGATGACGGTCAGCGCCACCGTCCGTTCCCCCTCCAGCTTCCGGACCAGAATGCCATACACACAAGAACAGTCTGGTCGGAAGCTGCGGACGCGCACCGGCGCATACCGGTAGCCGGTCATGCCGCCTGCCCTCCGGGAGCAGAGAAACGCATAGAGGTCACAGCCGTAAATCTCTGCCATGCGGACAACCATGTCGAACCTGGGCTGCGCTTTTCCCCGCTCATACTTTTGCAGTGTCCGTGTGGAAATTCCCAGGCGTTCCGCAGCCTTTTCCTGGGAAAGTCCCGCCAGTCTCCGCTCTCTCCAAAAGGGGCTCTTTTCCTGGATGTGTCTTTTTTTTTTGATATTTTTGCATAGCAAACCCTCCTTCTACGGAGGATTTTACATTATCTTCCAAATTTTTAACACGAATAAAAATTCACTTTTGGAAAAAAATTGCCGAACAATGTCGAATTTCGTCGATTTACCCAAAGAAAATACAGGCCCCGCATATTCATACGGGGCCTGTGCTCAGACAAATCCTTCCAGCTTGGCGATCCGGTACTCCAGTACGGCGAACTGTCGGCGGGTCAGCGGCTGGTCCAACATCAGGTCTCCCTCCGCATTTCCCTGCATGATGCCGTTTTCCGTCAGCCAGTCCACGGCGGCCCTGGCTTCTGCCTGGTAGTCCGTCTCTTCTTCGGTCTCCACCCAGGGGATGCCCAAATACTCCAGAATTCCCTTGGCCTCTGCCACCGCCAGCTTCTGGCGGTAGTCGGCCTGCCCCAGCAGGGCAGCCTCCTCCCGGTTGGT
The DNA here is from genome assembly GCF_000469445.2 of Oscillibacter sp. KLE 1745. Lineage (NCBI taxonomy): Bacteria > Bacillati > Bacillota > Clostridia > Eubacteriales > Oscillospiraceae > Oscillibacter > Oscillibacter sp. KLE 1745. The sequence goes on from NZ_KI271661.1 coordinate 15,984, forward strand.
GTGGAAGCCGTTTTCCAGCAGGACGGCCGGGGCCTTTGTGTGCTTCAGCACATAGAGCTCCGGATCGTACACAATCGGCGTGGACCGCACGGCGATGCCCGCCGCCCGCACCTGCTCCAGGATGTCCTGAGCCGCCCGCTCCCGGTCGCCGCCGGGGCCGTAGAGATAGACGCTCCACCCTTTGGCAGAGGACCAGCCGCCCCCGGCGGCGGCATTGCTGTGAAGGCTGACGAACAGGTCCAGGTCCGGGATGCTGTTGGCGATCTCACACCGTCTGGCCAGGCTTACTGCCCCGCCGCCAGTACGGGTCATGGTCACGGAGACGCCCCGGTCTGTGAGCAGCTTCTCCAGCCGCTTCCCCAGGTCCAGGGTGAATGCATGCTCATAATAGGTCCCATCCGGACTCTTGTTGGCCAGATTGCCCGCGTCATGCCCCGGATCTAGGCAGACGCGCTTTTCTCGTTCGCTCAAATGCGTTTTCCCCCCTCTGTACAGGCTCAGGGAGCACAGGGCTCCCCTTCCAGTTTAGTGGGAGGGCGCCCGTCCTGTTCCCCCGCCGGGGTCTTTTCGGAGCAGGGCGCATATCATGGAGCAAAATCATCCGAAACAGGGAGGGGTCCCCATGCCTGCCGCTCTGATTAAACGTCTGAGCAATCTTCTCTGCGTCAAAAGTATTGTGACGCTGATCCTCACCGTTGTATTTGCCGACCTAGCCGTCACCGGCCGTATCTCCAGCCACGATTTTCTGACTGTCTTCTCCGTTGTTATCGCCTTCTATTTCGGCACGCAGAGCGAACGCCTCAGTGGACAGCTGGAGAAGGACACCGGGCAAAAATCATCCTGACCGTCATCCCAGGGCCACGTCCAGCACCATCATCACACTGAAGCCCGCGGCAAAGGCCAGCACACCGATGTGGGAGTGGCGTCCCTGGGACATCTCCGGAATCATCTCCTCCACCACCACATAAAGCATGGCCCCTGCGGCAAAGCCCAGCAGATACGGCAGGGCAGGCACCAGCAGCTCCGCCGCCAGGATCGTCACCAGGGCGCCGATGGGCTCCACAACGCCGGATAGCACGCCTCCGGCGAAGGCCCGGAGCTTCCCCTCACCCTCCGCCCGCAGGGGCATGGAGACGATGGCTCCCTCCGGGAAATTCTGGACAGCAATGCCCAGGGAAAGCGCCAGCACGCCCATAGCAGTGATCTCCGTGTCCCCTGCCAGATATCCGGCGCAGACCACGCCCACCGCCATCCCCTCCGGAATGTTGTGGAGCGTTACCGCCAGCACCATCATGGTGGTCCGGCGCAGCCGGCTGGAGGGGCCCTCCGGCTGCGCGCTGCCCCAATGCAGATGGGGAATGATATGGTCCAGCGCCAGCAGGAACAGAAAGCCGAGCCAGAGGCCTGCGGCGGCCGGTGCAAAGGACCACTTTCCCAGCTCCTCCGACCGCTCAATAGCCGGGATCAGCAGGCTCCAAACCGACGCCGCCGTCATCACCCCTGCCGCGAAGCCCGTCAGCCCCTTCTGCAGGCCGTCCGACATCGCCTTTTTCATAAAGAACACGCTCGCCGCGCCCAGGGAGGTGCCCAGGAACGGGAGCAGGAGTCCGTATAATGCTTCCATAATCCATCCTTTCTCATCTTGTGTCCGGAATCAGTATCCATGCGTTCAGAATACCGGATTCCCGCACCGGTGTCAAATTCATTTTCCCACCGGATGGCCTTTCACAAATCCGGAAAATCGCTGCCGCTCTGGACAGCAGGGAGCAAGTCTGCTATGCTTGACACAGGGGACAGGCTGCCGGATGGCCCCGTTTCCCCTCATTTCAGGCTCATTTTAGCTTGTGGGTGTACCATGGTCCCATCATCAGAGAACCATCCCGGAATAGGAGGAACGCCATGAGGGTCTCTCACCATGTAAAACGGTCGGTGTGCCTGCTGCTCTCCCTGCTTCTGCTGGCACAGGGCATGACCCTGGGCGCAGCTGCTGTGGGCACCGATTCCGTCCCGGCGGGGACATCCGTTCTGGAGCCCGCCGCATACCCCGACAGTGAGGTTCTGGTCCTGTATGAGGACGGCAGGACCGAGGTGGTCGTCTACGAGGACGCCGCCTCCCTGGAGGAGGGGCTGCCGCAGCTGGCCCGGCAGGAGGGTGTGGCGCTGGTCCAGCCCAACTACACATACACAAGCACCGCTCTCTCCACCACAGACCCGCTGCTGGCGGAGCAGTGGGCCCTGTATAACGACGGCAGCTTCCAACTGGAGGAGCAGGAGAACCCCTATCCGGTCTTCAATGATCCCTTTGCACTCCCCTCCGCCCCGTGGCAGTGGATTGCCCCCTGGTGGATGCAGTCCGATGCATCCGCCGGGAGCACCGGAACCGTGCAGGCCGCGGCCGGCGTGGACATCGGCGCGGAGGATGCCTGGGCCCTGTACGACGGCGGAAGCCGGGATGTGGTGGTGGCCCTGGTGGACACCGGCATCGACTACACCCACGCCGATCTGGAGGGCCGCATCTGGGTGAACGAAGACGAGATCCCCGGCAACGGGGTAGACGACGACGGAAACGGCTATATCGACGATGTCTACGGCTGGAATTTCTACTCCGGCAGCAATCAGGTCTATACGGGCAGTGAGGACAGCCACGGCACCCACGGCGCGGGCACCATCGCCGCCCATGCAGACAACGACATCGGGATCGCCGGCATCGTCCGGAGCGACCACGTCAAAGTCATGGCAGTCAAGGCTCTGGGCGGGTGGGACGGCAGCGGCTCCACGGCATCCATCATCCGGGCCATTCAGTACGCGGAGGCCAACGGAGCCCGGATCTGCAACCTGAGCCTGGGCTCTTCCAGAAACGACCCCGCGCTGTACCGCACCATCGCGGCGTCGGATATGCTGTTCGTAGTTGCAGCCGGCAACGACGGCGCCGACCTGGAGCTTGCCCCCAGCTACCCGGCCAGCTACCACTTGGATAACCTCATTACCGTGGCGAACCTCCGATACGACGGTAACCTGGATCCTACCTCCAGCTACGGTGCCTCCTCTGTGGACCTGGCCGCCCCCGGCACCCATATTTTAAGCACCACCCCCGGGAATTCATACAGTTACATGACAGGAACCTCCATGGCGGCGCCTATGGTCAGTGCTGCGGCGGCCATGCTCTACTCCCAGTTTCCGGATGCCACGCTGGCCGACGTGAAGGACATCCTGCTATCCTCCGTCCAAAAGCTGGACAGCCTCACCGGCCTGACGGCTACCGGCGGGATGCTGGACCTGGGTGCCGCCATGGCATCCGGGGCCGCGGCCCAGAAGGGGCGGACCTGGACGGAGCCGGACCTGGCGGCCTATACCGACAGTCCGCCCATTCTCTCCCTGTCTCTCTTCCAGTGGAGGGGGCAGCAGTATCTGACCGTTCAAGTCCAGGATCCGGACGGCGACTTCCGCTCCGCCGCTTATGCCGCCGGGACATACACGGCAGCGAATTTCCAGGGCGGCGCCGCGGGGACGCCCCTCCCCTTGAATGCGTGGGGGGCCGCCACCTTGCTGGTGCGCAATGGCGGACCTTATACCTTTTACGCGGTGGACCTGGCCGGCAATGAGACGGTCCGCACAGTGGATCTGCCCCAGAGCCCCTGAGGGCGGCCCGCCGCCAACTCCATCCCCGGTCAAAAGGACTCCGCAGGCTGTGCCTGCGGAGTCCTTTTTCCTGCTCCGGAAAAGCGGCCCCTCCATCAGTCCTTCAGAATGTCCTCCAGTTCCCTGTCCATCGTCACGGTCATGCGTGGCAGCTCATGCAGTCCCTTCCCCAAGTCGGCTGTGCCGTGTCTGGTGACCGCAGTGACCGGGAACAGCTCATGCACAAATGCCTCCGCGTCCGGCTCGGTGATGCCGAAGGGATAGGCAAAGAAGGTGACGGGCTGGCCCACCTCCTGGGCAATGCGGTCATGGCTCTTCTGAATATCCCCCAGCACCCTGGCCTCAAAGGCACTGTCCGACTCCTCCGGATCCCTTTGGATGCCGTTGATGCCGCCCGGGTCAAAGTTTCCGCCCAGATCTCCCAGATTGTGGAGCGAATAGGCATGGGACCCGATCTCTACCAGGCCGGAGTCTGCCATCTCCCGGCACATATCCCAGCTGAGGAAGTTGTCAGCGGACACGTCCTGCATATACACCATAATAGAGACCACGGCTTTCATCTGGTATGCCTGAAGCAGCGGGAAGAGCAGCTCGTAGTTGCTCCGGTATCCGTCGTCAAAGGTGATGAGAAGGGGTTTTTCCGGCAGCGGCTCTCCCCCTGCCAACTCCCGCGGCAGCACAGTGTGGTAGCCATGTTCCGTCAGCCAGCGCAGGTCCTGTTCCATACGGCTCACGGTGATGGTCATATCGTTGCACGGCTCACCGTCCTCCACGATATGGTGGTACATCAGCACCGGGAGGGCCCGGTCCGCCGGAATGGGCATCTGCCACACTCCCCTGGCATAGAGATAGACGGCTCCCGCCGTGAAGCAGAGCGCCGCTGCGGCGGCCACTCCCAGGATTCCCACCCGAATTTTTTTCATCTGTCTGTCATCTCCCATGTGTTGGCGCTGCGGCGTATACCCTTAGAAAATTCGCAAATATTATTTTATCAGATTAAGTTAAAATGTCAATTCATTAAATGAAAAGATTATCTTTGCTAGGATGTTTTAGGGTGATTACATGCCTTTGGATTATGCTGCGATTGGTGGCCGGCTGCAGGCGCGGCGAAAGGAACTGGGGATCACACAGGAGGACGCGGCGGAACGGGTCGGCATCACTGTGGTCTACCTGTCCAAAATTGAAAACGGACGGGTGCATCCGACGCTGGACCTGCTGGACAGGCTCTGCTGTGTTCTGGAATACGACCTTGCCCGAGCCTTCACCGGCGTCCAGACGACCTCTCCCGACTACGGTCAGGAGCAGGTGCTGCGGCTTTTCAACGCCTGTGCGCCGCGTGTCAAGCCTGTTGTTCTGCATCTGCTGGAGCAGCTGGCAACCTTAACGTGAGCAGAAGCGGGAAAAGTATGCGCCATGTCTGTCCCGCAAAAAAGCGGCGCCCCGGCGGAATATTCCGCCG
>NZ_KI271662.1:0-2870 GCF_000469445.2 Oscillibacter sp. KLE 1745
AGTCCGGGCAGAAAACTGTTCGGACTTTTCTCATGTAGTCCAAAGTTGCGGTAGAATTGTTCACGAGTTTTATGGTACAATTTATGCGAATAAAGAAAACGGAAAATTAGAATCTAACAAGAGAATGTGGTTGTATGAAAAAATCCATATTAGTATTTTGGGCAATCGTGTGTCTGTTACCTATTCAAAGGAGGTTTAAGAATTTCAAATGAAACATATAAGAAATATATTGCTGTTGATTACGATTATTTTTGCTTTTGTTATGCAAGCTGAAGTATATCAAAATATGCTCTGGAACTTTAATGGTGCTTATTATTTATCGTCCAGATACACAACTACTAATGACGATATGGATTCATTTTTAGCCAATGCAGAAGATACAGCTGAGAAGCATGGTGTTCATATTTTTTCGACTTTTAATCAGAGAGTTTCTAATTATCAGACAAGACTTTATATTTATGGTGATGATACCGTTGTTCGGGATAGTCTTAAAAGCACAATGGATATTGAGGAAAAAACATATACGGCTTTGATAGGTGGAATCACCGTAATAGAATTTGAAGATTTTAGAGAAGCAAAAAACACAGGCAATGGACAGGAAATAATGGTCAGCTATATCGGTGATGATGATGACATTATTGCCACATATCAAGATTTGGCAAAAGAATATTCTATATCGCAGCCAGAGTTTTGGCAATCAACCGAAACTGATATGATGTTCATTGTTTGGGGCCTGGTTGCCATATTGATGATTGTACTTAATATGATTGAGGTGATACGCAGGCAAAAGGAAGTAGTTGTACGAGCTTCTCTGGGCGAAAATGCTGCTGTGATTGCTCTAAAAGCTGTAGTGGCTGATATGATTTCATATGCTGCATTATTCGTCTTAGCAAAGTTGCTTGTTTCTCAATTTATATCGGGAGCGTATGAAGATCATCTCATTTTGGCAGTGTATTGTGCCGGAGCAGTTCTTTCCGTAATTCCTTATGCTGCTTTTGTCCGCTTTGATGTAAAAAAAGCCTTTGCCAATGCTTCAGATAAAAAAGGTATGTTTTATCTTCTGAACGGTCTTAAAGTATTTGCTACTGCTATGACAATTTTTACAATAACTACAAATCTCAGTAGCATTCAAGGTAATTTACTTACAAACACTACTCTTTTAGAAAATCATTATAATGATTATTATTTTGGAGTTATGCAGATTGAACCTCCTTTTGAAGAAAATGAGGAGGAATCCAAAGAGAGCAAATTTTGGAATGACCTTTACGAAAATGAATACAACACGATAAATCCGGTGGTCTGCATAGGCAGCCGGATAAGCGATACGGATAATTATATTTTTGTAAATCATAATGCCAGAGATATGCTACAAGGGTTTTCTGATATGCTTACTGAAGATGATGAAAAAGAGGATATCGTGGTCTTCGTGCCAAAGGGAAGAAATGCGGAATCATACAAAGATATCGCAAAAGAGGAAATTGGCTCTCTTACCCAAAATGCAGAAGAACTGCGTGTTGTTTATAAAGAATATTCTGGCAGAGAACAATTTTATTATCTCAATTCGAACAGAGAAGAGGCTATTGACGGATTGTCAAGAGTAACAAATCCGATTGTGATTTATCAGGCAAATGAGGCTGTTGCTTTAAATGGAAGTTATATCGAAACAGGAACATATAATGGTGAGGTAATCTACGGATGCGATGAAAGCACAATTCGCAGTGTTGCGAAAAAATATTCAGAACAGCTTGGTTCACACTATTTTATGCTGACGAATGTCGGAGAGGATTACATTTATAGTCATAGTTTCCTCGTGAAACTGATTGGCTTTATAAGCTCTCTTTGCGTATTAGTATTGCTGTTAGATATCGCTATCATCATATCTGAAGTGAAAATGGAATTTAGACTTAATGCGATGGAAATCTCCCTCAAAAAGGTTTTGGGCTATCGCTTTTATGAAAGGCACAAAAGATTTATTTCCGTTAATCTCTTAGAAAATATAGCCGTTGTGATATTGATTTGCATTGTTTCAATTTTTATATCTAACGCAAGTGTCGGGATTGCTTTACTGATTGGAGCGTTGCTCACCATTATTGAAATGGCAATCATTTTCACAAATATTATGTGGGTTGAAAAAACAAATATCTCAAAGTCATTGAAGGGAGGATGTTTATGATTATAATTCGTGGCTTAAATAAAGCATTTGGAGAGAAAATAATTTTCTCTAACTTTAATTTAGAAATTCCGGATGGAAGTTTTGTAGTAATCAGCGGCGATAGCGGCAGTGGAAAAAGCACTTTACTCAATATGATTGGTGGTATCGAAAAACCGGATAGCGGCAGTATCATAATCGAAGGGCTGAATATTACCCGGCTTAAAAATAAAAACAGTTTTTTTGCGGATACAGTGGGGTTTCTTTTTCAGAATTTTGCACTGCTTGAAAATAAGACAGTTAAAGAAAATTTAAGTTTGATTAAAAAATCAAGCCGAACTAAAGTATCACTTAAAGAAGCTCTTAATCGTGTGGGGTTATCAAAGGAAGTTAACAAAAAAGTTTATCAGCTTTCCGGTGGTGAACAACAGAGAGTTGCTTTAGCTCGTCTTATGATGAAAAAATGTTCTGTTGTTTTGGCAGATGAACCTACTGGCTCACTTGACAAGAAAAATAGAGATATTGTTATGAGGTTATTGCACGAACTCAATGAAGAAGGTAAAACGGTTATCATTGTTACCCACGATCAGGGTATTATTGAAGATGAACCTTATGTTGTGAAAATCTGAGAGTACCTCTTAGAAATGTCTTGATCTACATTTTATATAATTTGGGTCAGAAGAAAATCCCTTTAGGAACTAAAGGGCGCACTTCTATACTC
>NZ_KI271663.1:0-2045 GCF_000469445.2 Oscillibacter sp. KLE 1745
CGCGGGCCCGGCGCCCACCACCACGGGAGGCACCGCCGGCGCAGGCAGGGGAGACGGCGGCGTGTACGCCGGGGCCTGTGCGGCCCGGCTGATCTTCCGGCTCCTGGCTCGGCGGAGAATAGCGGACTCCTCCTTGACCGCGACCTCCACCGTGTAGACCAGGCGGACTTCTTCCCGGGCGTCCACACTGCGGCGGAGTAAGCGCAGGGAGAGAATGTCCTTCTCCCGCATCCGGAGCAGCCGGGCGGCCTCAGCGGCCAGCTCCGCCATGCCGGCCTCCGGCGGGAGCTTGATGGAATCGATTCTTAACACCTTGTTCAAAGTTCCTTTCAGATGTGTTTAAGATAAGCATACTATACTTCAGTCAAAGGTTCAAGGAAGAGCCCCTGAAAAGCTTCCGGTTTTTTCCGGAGCGCCGTCCGGGACAATTCAAAAATTGGAATCAGAAACTTCATACTTTTGACACGATCCCATGTTATCCTCTGTTCTAAACAATGGATGAGCGGGATACATAATAGGAGGCAATCATTATGTATAACGACGAACACAATCTCTATCACTACACCTACCGGAAGGACGGCAGCGAGGCGGAGGCGCATTCGGCTCCCCAGCCCGGCCCGGTACAGGACCATAACAGCGGGCCGCAGCAGCCCGTGCAGGAGATGAAGCCTGTGAAGAAAAACCGCATTGGACTGAAGGTGACGGCCCTGGCCCTGTGCTGCGCCCTGCTGGGCGGCGCCGTGGGCGGCGGCATTGTCTGGGGCGTCGGCAGAAGCGGCGACGAGACCTCGGTCAACGTCAGCGGCCGCACCGTCAGTCAGGTCGCACTGAAAACCGTGGACGGCAAGACGGCGATGAGCGACGCGGAGGTTTACGCCGCCAATGTCAACAGCGTGGTGTCTATCAATGTCACCGGGACCAACAGCAACAACTTCTTCGGTCAGCCGGTACAAACGGCATCCTCCGGCTCCGGCTTTATTCTCACCACGGATGGCTATATTGTCACCAACTACCATGTGGTGGAGGATGCCCAGACCGTGAAGGTCACCCTGTACAACGGCGATGAATACGACGCCCAGTATGTGGGCGGGGATGAGGACTACGACATCGCGGTCATCAAGATCGAGGCCTCCGGCCTGCAGGCCGTCACCCTGGGCGACAGTGAGAAGCTGAATGTGGGCGACCGGGTTCTGGCCATTGGCAACCCCCTGGGGGACCTGACGTTCTCCATGAGCGGCGGCATGGTCTCCAGCGTGAACCGCACCATCAACGTGGACGGCACGCCCTTCAATATGATCCAGACCGATACCTCCATCAACCCCGGCAACTCCGGTGGTCCGCTGCTGAACAGCTACGGCGAGGTGGTGGGTATCGTGTCCGCCAAATACTCCAGCTACGGCAGCTCCGGCGAGAGTGTGGAGGGCTTGGGCTTCGCTATCCCCATCAATGACGTCATCAGCATGATCCAGGACATCATGACCAACGGCTATGTGAGCAACAAGGCCTATCTGGGCGCCACCATCGGCACCCTGACCAGCGGCATGGCCCAGCAGTACCGCTATGACATCAGCCAGGGTGCCTTCGTATACTCTGTGGAGGACGGCAGTCCGGCGGCTGCGGCGGGCCTGCAGTTGGGCGACGTTATCACCGCCATCGACGGCACGGAGATCACCTCCCTGGAGGACCTGACCGCTGCCAAGAAGGGCTATGCGGCCGGCGATACCTCCACACTGACCGTCTACCGCCAGGGTGAGACCATCACTCTGGAGCTGACCTGGGGCGCCGTGTCTGCCGATCAGCAGTCCGCTGTGCAGGGCCAGACGGAGCAGGATCAGAACACCCAGAACGGCGGCGGGTACACCAATCCTTACGACCTCTTCGAGTACTTCTTCGGCTGATGGCGGGAGACTCCCGCAGCCAGAAATAACTCTGCGGCCCGGTGGCGGCTCTGCGGCAGATGCTGCGGAAGGGCAAAAAGCCGCCGGATGCGGCGGGCGGCGGAGATTTCAGATAGAACGAAAAGGGCGCACCGCGGAACCGCGGTG
>NZ_KI271663.1:2145-4562 GCF_000469445.2 Oscillibacter sp. KLE 1745
GAACCGCGGAACCGCGGTGCGCCTTTCCAGTATGGAAGCGGCGTCCATCGAAATGGACGCCGCTTCCGCACTGAATAAAAATGAAGGGAGAGATGGAAAGCAGAATCATTTGGAGGCAGGCTCCTCCTCTTTAGCAGACTGCTTGTTTTTGTGGGCCTTGATGGAGCTGTTGATGCAGCCCAGCGCCAAGACAGCAACGATTGCGAGCATCACATAGCCGCCGACTTCCATGAGAGGACACCTCCTTCCCGATTCGGATTCGAGGATTTATTTACGAAAAGTTGTCATGAATATAAAAATATTAACGGATTCTTAACGACCTCTTAACGATATCTTAGCGCCAATGAGCCAAAAAAGCAAGCCCCTTTTCGGAAAAATTTTTCGCGCTTTCCGAAAGGGGCTCAGTCCAGAAAATATCCCAGGGAGGCAAACACCTCAGACAGCCGCTGGGGGGCCAGAATCTCGATCCTGCGGTAAGACTGGCGGAGGATGCCGGCCTCCCGAAACTGTTTGAGGATGCGGGTGACGGAGACACGGCTCATACCGGTGATGGCCGCGATCTGCTCGTGGGTGTACGGAATGGAGGGACCGGAGCTGGCGCAGCAGGTGTGCAGGAAATAGGCCACCCGCTTGTCATCCTCCAGAAAGTGGGAACAGCAGATATAGTCGGACAGCATGGTGATCCGCCGCACAAAATGGGCCATCAGGTCCTGGGGAGGATAGCCGTGCTCCTGCCACAGCTTCCAAAAGCGGTCTGCCGCCAGCAGATAGACCTCCGCCGGAGAAATGGCGGACACGCTGACCATGACCTTGGCGTGATACACCAGGGCGCTGCTGCCGAACAGATTGCCGGGTCCCAGGTAAAAGAGGGAGATCTCATCTCCGCTGGGACCGAGGCAGAAGGTGCGGAGCTGCCCCTTGACCAGAAAGCCTGCCTGTGCGGACAGCGCACCCTTTTCCAGCAGGACCTCGCCGCTGCGGTACTGGCGTCTGACGCCGTATTTGACAAAAAGCTCCCCCACGTGGGGGCTGATCTGGATGTCGCCGGACACGGGGCATCCCGCCTCCTTTCCTGAGAGGATTCCATATCAACATCAACAAAAATAGTAGCAGATTTTCTCCCATTCCACAAGATGCATTTGTATCACCTGTTACAATCTGGCTGCCGGCTCTCCCTTTACAATAAGCATATCCCGACTGAGCGGCCCGGTCAGAATGCCGCGCGGCGCGGATCAAAAAGGAGGAGCTGACAATGAAGGATACCATGTGCGGCCTTGTCAAGGAGGTCAACGCCCCGTCCGGCCTGGTCTATCACACTGACCTGTCGATCCCGGAGATCAATGACGATGAAGTCCTCATCAAGGTCCACTGCTCGGCCATCTGCGGCACGGATCTGCACATCATGGAATGGGACGAGTGGTCCCAGAAGCGGATCAAGGCCCCCGTTACCGTGGGCCATGAGACAGCCGGCGAGATCGTGGCGGTGGGAAAAAACGTCACGGAGCGCAAGGTGGGCGACCGGGTGTCCTGCGAGTCCCATATTCCCTGCGGCGAGTGCTATTTCTGCAAGAACGGGATGCCACACATCTGCAAGAACGTGAAGCTGTTCGGCTGCACCCAGAACGGAGCCTTCGCCGAATACGCCAAGATCCGCTGGGACTGCACATTCCTGCTGGAGGATGACGTCACCGACGAGGCGGCCTGCATGTTCGAGCCCATGGGCGCTGGGATTCACGGCGTGGAAGCGGCGGAGGTCAACGGAAAGACCGTGCTGGTCAGCGGCTGCGGACCCATCGGTCTGACAGCCATCAGCGCCAGCAAGACCTTCGGCGCTGTCAAGGTCATCGCCTGCGACCTGATCGATGAGAAGCTGGAGGTGGCCAAGAAGATGGGCGCCGACGCGGTGCTCAACAGCGCCAAGTGCGACCTGCCGGCGGAGGTCAGGACTCTGACCGGCGGCGTGGGCGTGGACGCGGCCATCGACATCACCGGCGCGGAGCCCGCCCTCAACAGCGCCCTCAAGTGCCTGCGGGCTGCGGGCCGTCTGGTGTGCGTGGGACTGCCCACCAAGCCCATCACCTTCCACGACATGACCGACGACCTGGTCTATCGGGAGGTCCAGCTGACCGGCGTCTCCGGACGGAAGATCTGGGAGACCTGGGAGGACTTCGCCAAGGTTATGAAGGGACCCTATTTCAAGCTGGATCAGGTGATCGGCGGCCGCTTCCCCATGAAGGACTTTGAGGCCGCTCTGGCGCAGATCCACAGCGGCGTGCCCGGCAAGATGATCCTGTATCCCTGATCCCGCCCCGCAGAACAGGCAGGAGGGGACTGTGCCCATTCTGCGGCGGACCCTGACCCGGCCCGGAGATGCTGAACGATCCTGAAACACCCCCGCCGCATCGCGGCGGGGGGGT
>NZ_KI271663.1:4662-8840 GCF_000469445.2 Oscillibacter sp. KLE 1745
CCCCCCGCCGCATCGCGGCGGGGGTGTTTTGCGTCAGTCCGGCAGATGGAAGATATCCTCCACAGGGGTTTTCAGCAGCCGGGCCAGCCGCATGGCCAGCCCCAGGGTGGGATCGTACTTGTTGTTCTCAATGGCGTTGATGGTTTGGCGGGTGACGCCCAGCTCCCGTGCCAGGTCCTCCTGCCGGAGCCCCGCCGCCTTCCGCAGCTCCCGAATCCGGTTTTCCATGGATCACAGCCCCGCACACCGCAGCAGCAGGCCGAAGGCCAGCAGGAAGACTACCAGCAGCGGGACATACAGCAGGAAGCTCCTGGCGCCGTCCCGGTCCCCGGCGCGCCATCTCCCCACCTGCAGGGCCAGAAAATACAGGAGATTCTGAAAGATCAACAGGTACATGGGCGCGGTGAAACGGCCGGTGTGGACGTAGTCCCAGATCCCCCATATAAACAGGGCCATCACCGTGAAGAACCAGGCCACCCGGATGGCGTTCAGGGAGAGGTGGAGTTCCATCTCATCCATGTTCCGAAAGAATTTCATAGAACTGCCTCCTTGCTTTGAATTGTCAAGTTCTTTTGACATTTTTAGAATAGTACGGCAGATGAGAAATGTCAATAGTGTTTTACATTTTCGCAAAGAGGATAGAAAAACGTCGGGGAACGCAGGCTGACCCTTGCGCTTTTGGGCCTGAAATGGTACAATAATTGTCCGAAAATATCAGCAAGGGAGCGCTGCTTTTATGAAATTAGGTATCGTGGGTCTGCCCAATGTGGGCAAATCGACCCTGTTCAACGCCATCACCAACGCCGGCGCCGAGAGCGCCAACTATCCGTTCTGCACCATCGACCCCAACGTGGGCATGGTAGCGGTGCCGGACGAGCGGCTGGACAAGCTGGCGGAGATGTATCAGCCGGATAAGAAGACCCCGGCGGTCATCGAATTCGTGGACATCGCCGGACTGGTGAAGGGCGCTAGCAAGGGCGAGGGCCTGGGCAACAAGTTCCTGGCCAACATCCGGGAGACCGACGCCATCGTCCACGTGGTCCGCTGCTTTGACGACGAGAACGTCATTCACGTGGAGGGCAGCACGGACCCCAGGCGGGACATCGACATCATCAACATGGAGCTGGTGATGGCGGACCTGGAGATGGTCCAGCGCCGGGTGGAGAAGGCCACGAAAGCCCTGAAGGGCGACAAGAAGTTCCAGCATGAGGTGGACGTGTTCACCGCACTGCAGAAGCATCTGGACGGGGGCAATCTGGCCCGGACCTTTGCCTGTGACGAGGACGACGCGGCCCTGATCGCCACCAGTGACCTGCTGACCCTGAAGCCTGTGATCTACGCCGCCAACACCGACGAAGCGGGCTTCGCCGATCTGGAGCATAATCAGTACTACCAGCAGGTGAAGGCCATTGCCGACGCAGAGGGCAGCCAGGTGCTGCCCATCTGCGCCAAGATGGAGCAGGACATCGCCGAGCTGGAGGGCGAGGAGAAGCTGATGTTTCTGGAGGAGCTGGGAGTGGAGGAGTCCGGCCTGGACCGGCTCATCAAGTGCTCCTACGCTCTGCTGGGCCTGATCTCCTTCCTGACCTACGGCAAGGACGAGTGCCGGGCCTGGACCATCAAGAAGGGCACCAAGGCCCCCCAAGCCGCCGGCAAGATCCACTCCGACATCGAGCGGGGCTTCATCCGGGCGGAGGTCATCGCCTATGAGGACATGATCGCCTGCGGCAGCGTCAACGCCGCCAAGGAGAAAGGGCTGCTCCGCAGCGAGGGCAAGGAGTATGTGGTTCAGGACGGAGACATGGTCTACTTCCGGTTCAACGTATGATGACGGAGGCGGAGAGACTGGCGGCCTATGACCGCATGTACGCCGACCTGCTGAAGGAACGGGACAAGGTCCTGGCGGACATGGACAAGCTCCGCGCCGCGGGAAGGAATCGGGGAACCACCTACCAGCAGCTGTTGGCCCAGAAGCTGACGGTTCAGAACCTGATCGGCCGGTTTGAGATCTACGGAATCAAAGAAGCGTGAGGGACAGGCAGGCGCAAACGCGCCTGCCTGTTTTGCCTGCGGAGAGGGATCTCCTGACGGCAGGCCGGACAGGGGCCGGCCTCATGGGCAAAAGGGACCGGGCGTCTGGCAGGACAGCATTCCATATAGCGGGCGGCCGTCCGCTGTCTGGCAGAAAAATTCCCAGGGGGAAACATTTCGGCCCGCCCCGGCGTATATAGGGTGAAAGCGCTTTTCAAACGAGAGAAAGGAGGCATTGCATGGAAGAGGCTGAAATCCTGCTGCGCAATGCCATGGAACACCACGGTGCCGCCGTCTACCGGCTGGCCCTGTGCCGGATGCAGAGCGTCCAGGACGCAGAGGACGTGTACCAGGACGTGTTTCTCCGGCTGCTGGGCCAGGAGGCATCTGCCTGGGACGGGGAGCATCTGCGGGCCTGGCTGCTGCGGTGCACGGTGAACCGGTGCCATGACCTGCACCGCTTCCGCCTGCGGCGTCCGGTGCTGGCGCTGGCGGACCTGCCGGAGACGGCCGCGGAAGCGGACAGCGGCGCCGCAGAGCTGTGGGACGCAGTGGCCCGCCTGCCGGAAAAGCTGCGCGTCCCCATCCACCTGTATTATGCCGAGGGATATTCCACGGAGGAGATCGCCGGGCTGCTGGACATTCCGGCGGCCACAGTCCGCACCCGGCTCCGCCGGGCCCGAAAAAGACTCAAAGACCTGCTGGGAGGAGACGACCATGAAGAAGAACGACTATCAGAATTTGATGGAGCATATCCAGCCCCCCGCCGGGCTGAATGACCGGGTGCTGTCCGCCGCCCGGCAGACGGCGGGAGCGCAGAAGGAGACGACCGGCCCCAAACATCTGGCGCCCGGAAAGCGGCGCCCGGTGCTCCGGGCGGCAGTATGCGCCGCCTGTGCACTGGCGCTGGTGGTAGGTTCTGTAACGCTGGGGCCCATTGGCGGCGGAGAGCCCGGAGAGAGCGGCGCGCCGGTAACAGCCCTGCCCAGCTTCTCCTTCGGCCTGACGGCCTATGCCGCTGACACGGGGGAGCGTTACGAGGCGAACGCCAACGGGGGGCTGGCCTTCAGTACAGCCGGTCAAGTCTCCTGGTCTGCCGAGGGCGGCCACTACACCGGCTGTCTGTTCCAGGTGACAGGGGAGAACATTCGAACCATTTCCCTTGCCATTGACCGAGAGGCGCTGTACCGCAGCAGAACTCTGACCAACCTCTCCAGAGAAGAGGTGCAGAACTATCTCGATGCCGAGGCCAACGGCACGGAGTACCGGCTTTCCAGCGGCGAAGGAGTGATCCATGCCGTTTATGGCGAGGAAGAAGAGGGGCCCCTGACCATGGAGGTGGTGACGGATCTGGGCGCTGCCGTCACGGAGGGCTATGACCCGGAGGTGCGCTATGGATTTCTGATTCCGGACACCGGCGATATCGACTGGGACAGGGATCCCCGGGTGGCGAATCAGGAGAGCATCGACCGGATGGACGGCGCCCGGCTGACGGTGACGGTGACCTTCACTGACGGTTCGGAGCAGACCAAGACCTACACGCTGTCCACAGGGCGGCTGAAGGTGGAATATGACGCAAACAGCCCCGGCGGGATCCTCCTGCCCCAGCTGGCCGGTGATGAAGACCCGTGGCTCTACGGCGTCTATGCGGTGGATGAGACGGCCAGCCGTTTCCTCCAGTGGCCGGTGCAGGGAGCCAACACCATCAGCCTCTCCAACCCCTATGGTGCCCCCCGGTGGCAGCCGGGCGGCAAGACCTGTGAAACTCACACCGGAATCGACATTGCCGCGCCGGAGGGCGAGGCAGTCCTGGCCGCAGCGGGCGGCACTGTGGTGGAGTCCGGCTATGACGTGGAGCGAGGCAATTATGTGGTGATCGACCACGGGGACGGCCTTTCTACCCTATATGGCCAGTGCCGGGACTTTACGGTGGAGGAGGGCGACACCGTCCGGGCCGGGGAGATGATCGGTGCCGTGGGGAAGACCGGCATGGCAACAGGGGCCCATCTCCACTTTGAGGTCCGCCAGGACGGAGAGCCCCAGAACCCGGTGGCCTATTTTGACAGCGACGTGCGGGACACCCTCCGCATGGGCTGACCGGTCCTCTGTGAAAAGAACAGTGAGCGCGGCGCGGAATTTGTTCCGCG